>JBEKUR010000028.1:0-45764 GCA_049514855.1 Terriglobia bacterium | reverse complement strand
CTCGGCGTCACCGTGCCAGACCGCCTCAATTTTGATCAAGAATGTAGTGCAGACTCGAAGATAGCCTGAACTGATTCCAAAGCACTTAGCCTATTTCCCGCCCCTTTCGTGACGAACTTGGGCTAGGGGCTCGGGACTAGGAACTGGGGGCTAGGGGCTGGAGAAGAACTGTAGGCAGTAGGCAGAAGGCAGTAGGCGGCGTCAATCCAAAATCCAAAATTGCCCTGGCCCCCAGCCCCGTAAACACCACGCACCGACCACTTCGCTCCGAAGGGCGCTCCTACATCCCCCTTATTGGCTTTGAGGTGGTTGCCCTGCCTGTCCACTTCCCTTTTGGCGAACCCCCCGCCGTATTGCCCTTTCCTTTTCTCTCTGTTCTGGTGTCAGGATCTGATCGATTTGCTGGCGGGCCGACCTACGTATCTCGCGGGCTTTCGCGCGTGCCATCCCTTGTGGGAGCGAAGATTTCGCGCGAAGATCTTCAAGCTGTTTGTTCCGTTCCTCGAGGATAGGCCGGATTCTTGCCTTCTGCTCCTCCGTCAAGTTTAGAGTCTCGCTCATCCTTTGAAGCTGGCGCTCCACCCGGCCGCGAGCGGGGCGCGCTTGCTGTGCGGTTGGCGGCGCTCCGCCTGCCTCCTGGCTGCCGAATATGTTCTGCGCGCTTCCGGCAAGCCCGCTCAAGACACATGCGGCCATGACACGAATCCATATGTTTCGCATTACTTGGCTCCGCCCGCGTTGCCGTCTCCACCGGCTAACTTTCCCTTCCTCATGATGGAGAGTCCTTTCTACGGCGTCCGCCCATTATAGGCTCATGGACACGCAATCGTTCTCAAATCGTCTCCTTTCCCAGCGTCGAGACTCAAACGAGCAGAGACTTCGCCTGGCGGTGGAAGTGACCCCTCACCCGTCCGGCGACGGCTGGAGAAAGCGCCGTCGCCGGACACCCTCTCCCCGAGGGAGAGGGCTATGTTTCCGGCTCGGGCACCCACGATATCCAGCCAAAGAGGAGTGAGGGGCTTCGCGCCGTGCTGCCTACTGCTTACTGCCCACTGTTCTTCCCCAGCCCCTAGCGCCCAGTCCCTAGCCCCGCCGTAAGCATCACTGGTTATCTCGCCTCTGGCCCGGACCCCGAAATTGGCCGGTAACGACACGTGTTGCCAGGAACTGTCCTTGGGTTTCTTTTCCGAGGGCAAAGATGCGATCGCCAACTTTGAGGTCCTTGAGAGCGATGGGCTGGCCGTCTTTCATGAATTGCGTCTGCTCATTGACCAGCACGATTCTTTCACCCTGGCGGGGATTACTGACCTTGAGTTGATCCTTATTGATAGAGACGATGGCGCCGAAAACTCGCTCTCCGGGGTTCTGAAAACGCTGCATTTCATCGGCAGTGGCGCGTCGAACGACTTCGGCCACGAATTCCTTGTTGGAGTTGGCTTGACCCCGAACAGAGACCTGGTCTCCCGGCTTCAAATCTTCAAGTTGGATATCCTGTTGTCCCTGGCGGTAGCGAGTGTGTTCATCCACCATCACAGTTTGCGTTGAGCCATCCATCTTCTTGATTTCGAAGCGGTCCACGCCCACGGAGGCGATGGTTCCGAAAACCGGTTGCCCGGCGGCCTCGCCCTGTATGATCTGCGGCCGCGGTTTGGTATCATCTTTCTGTACTGCGTAGACGCAACTTGTGAGAGCAATAAGGATTAGCCCAAGGGCCAAAGCGAACTGTTTGCGCATAAAACTCCTCCTCAGGTTTCGACGTCTAAGAAATGCGCCCGGTTACGGTGTAACCGGGCGCCCCGCCAGTTCGTAATGATGCCTGAGGGGCAGGACGCGATATGAGTTCAAGCGCTTTTGGAAGACTCCCAACGAGGCGAGGTCGGAATAGTATCTGGTTGGCGCCACTCTTGGCGCTGCTGGCGGGGCTTTCTCCTGCGAAACTACATGCTCAAGTCGGCAGCACAGGGACACTTACCGGCCACGTGCGCGGGCCTGGCGGGGTTTCTGTCCCCGGCGCCACGGTGGTCCTGACCAATCCCCAGTCAGGTGAAAGAAAGGCGACCTGGACGGACGAAGCCGGGAATTACGTCTTCAACGGACTTACGCCTGGCAACTACAAGCTGGAAGCCTCACTAGTGGGATTTCGCACTGACGTCCGGGAACCCGTCCCCGTCACCGAAGGAAAGACTCTAGAGGTGAACATCGCGTTGATGATAAGTACGCCGGAATCGGCGAACGCTTCCGGCGCAAGGACCCCACCATCGGGGGCACGGCCGCCGGGGAATCTCCAAGCCTTGCCGGCACAATTGCAGGCTTCGATGGGGGCTCAGGGGATGGAACCGGCTCTGATGGACACAGTGAACGGCAACGGAAACGGAGGCAGCCTCCGAGTCTACAATGAGCAATCGGCTGGGGGCGGCACTCAGGCCGAGAATCCCGTAGACGCCGATTCATCCGCAAGTGCCTCGAACTCATTCCTGCTTTCCGGAGGCGAGGGCATTTCCGCTTCGACTCCCGGAGGTGATGAGAATCGTAGGCAAAGGTTCGAGCAAATGCGTGACCTCATGCAGCAAGGACAGGGCGCTCCAGGTTTTGGGGGTGGCGGACCGGGAGGCGGACCCGGCGGTGGCGGAGGTGGATTTGGTGGGGGAGGAGGATTCGGGGGTGGCGGAGGATTCGGTGGCGGGGGAGTAGGGTTTGGAGGCGGAGGGAATCGGGCGGGAGGCCGGGCGCGAGTGAATCGCATTCGCGGCAACATCTCTGAGCGCTACACCAATTCGGTCCTGGATGCTCATCCTTACCCGCTGAATGTGGCCGAGTCGCCCCGGATTCCATCCTACTCCGAGCAGTTGGGCGCCACCATTGGTGGCCCTCTCGTGATTCCGAAAATATATAACGGCGGCAATAAAACGAGTTTCTTCTTAAACTACAGCATGACGCGGGGCAAAAGCCCGTTTGACAGTATTGCAAACGTGCCCACGCAACTCGAGCGCTCGGGAGATTTTTCTCAGGCTCAAACCACGGCAGGGACTGTCCCGATCGTTTATGATCCATTTTCGAACCCGCGAACCCCCTTCCCTGGTAACATCATTACAAGCATAGATCCGGCCGCCAAAGGCTTGCTGAGTTACATCCCCTATCCAAACGTGCCAGGCGCGACGGTCCAGAACTTTCACCTTCAGGAATCTTTGCCCACCGCCAACGACCGGATAATGGGCCGCATAGGGCAGCAGATTTCGGCCAAAGACAGCATCAACGCCATGTACTACTTCAATTCCGCACGGAGCCAATCGGTATCGACTTTCCCCGCCTTGACCTCGACCAATTCGGTCCGGGGCCAGAACATGAGCCTTGCGGAGATTCACACCCTCGGCCCGCGCACGGTCAACACCCTTACCGCAAATTTCAATCGCCAGAGGACTTCCCTTCTTGATCCCTTTGCATACGGGGAAGACATCGAGGGTGGCTTGGGAATTAAGGGCCAGGGTATTGCGACAGATCCCCTGGACTATGGCTTGCCTGCCCTTCAGTTTACAGACTTCGGAGCACTGAATTTGGCCATACCTTCCCTCAGGCGTAACCAGACCTTCCGCGTTGCTGATATTTTTCTTCGCAACGTGGGCAAGCACAACATCCGAATGGGGGGCGAGGTGCGGCGGGTCCAACAGAACACTCTGACGAACCCCAATGCCCGCGGGACTTTCACTTTCAACGGCTATTCGACCAGCGATTTCACCCCCTACGGTTCCAAAGGTTGTACCCTTCCCAACGGTTGTCCCGTTTCTAACACGGGATACGACTTTGCGGATTTTCTGCTTGGTCTCCCACAGACCACCTCAGTCCAATCCGGAGACCCCAGCAACTACTTTCGGTCATGGGTGTACTCGGGTTTCATTCAGGACGACTGGAGAGCCACTGCGCACCTGACGATCCTCTACGGCCTGCGTTATGAATACTTCCTTCCCTTCACGGAGAAGTACGGCCACCTTTCGGACTTGGCGTTTGGCCCGGGCTTTTCATCGGCGGCTCCCGTTACAGGTCAAAACCCGGGGAATCTGCCGGCCTCATTGCTGCGTGGGGACGATCACAACTTCGCACCGCGTTTCGGCCTCGCCTACCGTCCATGGTCACAACACTCCTTGGTGCTGCGCGCCGGTTATGGGATTTTTTACGACGGCAGCATTTATTCTCGGATTTATGCGAACATGGCCAGCCAGCCGCCCTTCGCCCAGGCTTCCACCAATAAAACGACTCTGCCACCGAACCTGACGCTTGAAAACGGCTTCCCGCAATCAGGGCCGAATACTCTGAGCAACACCTACGCCTTGGACCCGAATTTCCGCACCCCTTACGCGCAGACCTGGAACTTTTCGATCGAAGATGAATTCGTCCGGAACGTCATTCTTTCCCTCGGGTATGTGGGCACAAAAGGGACCAAGCTGGATCTGCTCCTGGCCCCGCCCGCACTTCAGAATACCCTGGCCTTCACGTACGAGACCTCAGGCGCAGCATCCATCTATCAGGGCTTGCAAGTGGGGCTTCGCCGCCAGTTCCATGGCGGCTTCTCGATGAGCGGTACATACACGTTTTCAAAGTCCATTGACGATGCGGCGAGCGTCGGCGGCGCGGGAAGAACCGTCGCCCAGAACTACCTCGACTTGCAAGCCGAACGAGGGCTCTCGAGTTTCGACGTGCGAAATAAGCTGCTCATCAATCACAACTATCAACTCCCCTTCGGCGAGCAGCGTCGCTGGCTCAATAAGGGCGGAACCATGGGCCGGGTGTTCGGGAACTGGCAGATCAGTGGCATCACGACTATCCAGTCCGGCATGCCTTCCACGGCCCAGATCCTGGGCAACCTCAGCAACCGGGCGGGGACGGTGGCGATTTCCAACCTGCGCGCGGACGCCACGGGTCTGCCTGTCGAGCTCCCACGTTCGCAGCGGACCACTGAGGATCACTTCAATACCGCAGCGTTTTCGCTCCCGACCTCGGGCGCATACGGCGATGCGGGACGTGATACGATCCCAGGGCCGGGAACGGTAAATTTCAATATGTCGCTCGACAAGTTGGTGACTTTCTCCCGCGAGCGGGGGATTCGCGGCGACTTCCGCATCGAATCGGACAATATCTTTAATACGCCAAAGTTCGGTGGTCTGTCCACGGTAGTTAACGGGCAGGGCTTCGGGCGCGTTACAAGCGTAGGCGCAATGCGCAGCGTAGTTTTTTCGTTGCGCCTGAGATTCTAGGGGCAGTCGGAAGGGCAGTCGAGAAGTCGAGAGTCGAAAGTCAAAAGTACAAATGCAAGTGGCTTTTTCGACTCTCGACTTCTCGACTCTCGACTGCCTTTCCGACTTCTCGACTCCGGGGATACCAAGATGCAGCGAAGCGTACGAATTCTTCTAAGTAAGTTCTCAATTGCAGTGCTGGTGTTCGGCCTGTCTGTGGCGCCTTTGGCGCTGGAGGGGCAGAGCACAGACGCCGGAGCGCCACAGGCCGCCACACCTCCCCAAGGGTTTCTTTTACGCAGCCAGACCAATTTGGTGCTCGTGGACGTTCGGGTAACGGCGAAGGGAAAGTTGGTGACCGACCTGACGGCGAAAGACTTCAAGGTTTTCGAAGACGGGGCGCCGCAAACCATCACGTCCTTCAGCCTGGAGAACATAGAGAAGCTGGCGCAAGCAAACACCACCACCGGTCCCCCACCCACCATTGACCTGGCAAAACTCCCGCCCAACGTTTCCCCGGCGACCGTCTTGCAGGACCACCGGCTCACGCTGCTGTTTTTTGACGTGTCGTCAATGCAGCCGGACGACCTGATGCGCGCTCTGAAAGCAGCCACCAGCTTTGTGCAGAAAAAGCTGACGCCGGCGGATCTGGTGGCTGTTGTCACTTACACCTCGAGCCTGCGGGTGGTCCAGAACTTCACCAACGACCGCGATGCTCTTTCCAAGGCGCTGAACGGAATCCTGGTGGGAGAGGAATCGTCCAACCTGAGCGCCGGCGGGGCTGTGGGCGAAGCGGGCACCACCAGCGCGTCGGGCGAAGAAGTGGTCACGCAGGATGTTTCCGACGCCTTCACGCCTGACGAGACCGAGTTCAATATTTTCAACACGGACGAAAAGCTCGCGGCTGTCGAATCCCTTGCGGAAATGTTGCGCGGGGTTCCAGGGAGGAAGTCGGTCATTCACTTCTCGAGCGGCATCACCAGCACCGGGATCGAAAACCAGGCGCAGTTGCTGGCCACCGTCGCCGCTGCCAACCGGTCGAATGTCTCGCTGTACACCATGGATACGCGAGGCTTGATGGCGCTGCCGCCCGGTGGCGATGCATCTTCGGCAAGTCCTTCCGGGACGGCTGTGTACAGTGGTTCGGCAGTATCCTCCCAGATTTCCTCGATGCACAGCAGCCGGGAAACCCTGGCCTCGCTGGCGCAGGATACCGGCGGCAGGACATTCTACGACACAAACGATTTTGGCGAGGCCTTCCAGCAAGTCCAGTCGGAAAACTCCAGTTATTACTTGCTGGGCTATTCCCCCACAAACACTCGCTCCGACGGCCGGTTCCGGAAAATCCGCGTCGAGGTAACCACGCCTGGCGTGAAAGTTCAAGCCCGGCCCGGTTACTTCGCGCCCAAGAATTTTCGCCAATTCACGCGCGAAGACAAAGAAGCGCAGCTTCAGCAGGCAATAAATCTCGATCAGCCGTTCCTTGACTTGCCCTTTGTGGTTGACGCCTCGTACTTCCTTCGTCCTGACAACACTTATTATGTTGTGCTGACGGCTAAAATTCCGGGCTCAGCGGTGCAGTTGCTGAAGAAATCCAATACGCATGAAACGGAATTCGATTTCATCTGGCGGGCTACCGACGCGTCCGGAAAGCCGCTTGGAGTGCTGCGGGACACGCTGCCGGTAAAGGTGAGCGGTGAATCGTACGACATACTGCTGGCCGGCAATTTCCTCTATGAAGGCAGTTTGATACTCCCGCCGGGGAAGTACCAACTGAAGGTCCTGGTCAGGGAAAACCAAAGCGGGAAAATGGGGACTTTCGAAGAACCGCTGGATTTGCCTCCCCTCTCGTCGGGCGGACTCGCCCTGAGTTCAGTGGTCCTTTCTAACGAGGTGAAAGCAAGTGAGGGGAGCGGTGGGCGGAGGAGCAAGTCCAAAGGCGAAAGCGACAATCCGCTGAACCTGGGAGACAAATCTGTATTGCCAAGTGTGACTCGAGTATTCCGCACCAATCAGGATCTCTTCGTACTGCTCCAATCCTACGCGGGGAAATCAGCCTCCAAAACGAGTGCGTCGGAAGCCGCGAATGCCGCCACAGTCCCACCCTCGGTGGCGCTGGCCTTTTTCCGAAGGGGCGCGAAGGTGGCGGATGCCGGGCCCTTTCCTGGAAAGGTGGGAAAATCCTTCGCGGGCAAGGCGAGCTACTTTGTCGAGATTCCGCTCGCAAAGTTTCACCCGGGCCGCTACACCTTGCAGGTGAATGTGCTCGACCCCGCGCATGACCGCGTCGCATTCGCAAGAGTACCGCTGGCGGTTGTTCCTGCGCCGCCGCGGCCTGTTCCGAGCAAAACCGGCAGTTAGGCGTTGTTACGTAATGACCATCCCCCCTTCGATCAGAACCCCCTTACCCCCAGCCCCCTCTGTCACCACGGCGACCCGGGCGAGGGGGTTGCCACACTCAGGCTGAAGACCGTGCCGTCATTACTCGTCCCGCCACTCGTCCCGCCGAACTGTCAGGCTGAAGACGGTGCCATAGCCGTTGGCCCCGCCATAGAGGGTTGTGCCGTAGAACTTCCCGTCCGCGCCTAGCAGGAGCCCGTCGTCAGGTTCAGAGCCGTCCGTTCCGTCGAAGCTGTGGAGCGTCGTCAGCGTGCCCTCGCGGGTGATCTTGAAGACGGTGCCGTCCCCGTAGACCCCGCCTGCTCCGGTTGTGCCGTAGAATTTCCCATCGGCGCCTAGCAGGAGCCCGCCGTAAGGTGCAGCGCCGTCCGTTCCGGCGAAGCTGTGGATCGTCGTCAGCGTGCCCTCGCGGGTGATCTTGAAGACGGTGCCGTCCCCGTTGGCCCCGCCGGCCCAGGTTGTGCCGTAGAACTTCCCGTCGGTGGCCTGGATCAGCGGGGCAAACGGGTTTGCGCCGTCCGGGCAACCGCTTTGCGAGCAAAAGCTGTAAAGCGTCGTCAGCGTGCCCTTGCGGGTGATCCTGAAGACGGTGCCGTAATTGTGGTAGGCCCCGCCGGCCCAGGTTGTGCCGTATAAGTTCCGGTCGGTGGCCTCGATCAGCGGGGCAACCGCGTTTGCGCCGTCCGTTATGTCGAAGCTGTGGAGCGTCGTCAGCGTGCCCTCGCGGGTCATCTTGAAGACGGTGCCGTACCCGTGGGCCCCGCCTCCGCGGGTTGTGCCGTAGAAGTTCCTGTCGGTGGCCTCGACCAGCGTGGCCCACGGGCCTTTGCCGTCCGTTCCGTCGAAGCTGTGGAGCGTCGTCAGCCTGCCCTCGCGGGTGATCTTGAAGACGGTGCCGCACCCCTGGGGGGAACAGTAGGCCCCGCCTTGGTAGGTTGTGCCGTACAGCTTCCCGTCGGCGCCTAGCACGAGCTCGGCTTGAGGAAGAGAGCCGTCCGTGCAATCCGTTTGCGAGCAAAAGCTGTAGAGCGTCGTCAGCGTGCCCTCGCGGTTGATCTTGAAGACGGTGCCGCGATCGTAGGCCCCGCCTCCGCGGGTTGTGCCGTATAAGTTCCCGTCCTTGTCCTGGACGAGAGACCCGAGGTTGGGACCAGCCCCGTTGCTCCCGTCGAAGCTTACCCGACTCCTGAATGTCTGGGCGGGCGAGCCGACCGCCGTCGCCGCCAGGAGCAGGCAGGCGACGCTAGCCTTCTTCAACCACTGAGCCTTTTTCCGTTCCACCGCACACCTCCGTGTCAATGAGCTAAAATTAAACCGGAATTTGCATTATTCACTTTCCGCTGACCCGAATGATACTCCTGACCGCCGCCCAACGCAATTGGTGCAGATTTCTTGGTACAGATTTCTCTGATGTAGTCCCTCAGTCTCGAGTGGCAACGCACGTAGCGCCGGGCTTTACAGGCTGCGGAAAAACGCTTCCAAGCTGTCATTCCGAGCGGAGCGAGGAATCTCGCTCCGAGTGTTTTCAAGACAATGCGAGATTCCTCGTCGCCTGCGGCTCCTCGGAATGACACGCCCGACGAGTTTTTCCGCAGCCTATTTAGCCCGGCACGTGCCGCCCCTTCGCTGCGCTCAGGGCAGGCTCTAAAGGGCGGCGCTACGGCACCCGAGACTGACGGATTACTTCCTGATGCAGATTTTTCTTGACACGGTCTCACGCGTTTTCGTAGGATGTGGGTGACAATTGAATACTTGATTCAGTAACCCTGAATCTCATCTAGAGTGGCCGAGGGACGGGCCCGATGACGCCACGACAACCGCCCCGATAAAAGATCGGGGGACAGGTGCCAACTCCCGCCCGGATATGGGGAAGATGAGAGGGGCCGAACGGTCTGTAATGAGCCTCTTCCCAACCGGAAGGGGCTTTTGAGTTTATAGCCTCTTCGACGACCTTCCCTAATTTCCCCAGGCACAATCGGGCCCCGCGACCCATTTAGGGCCGCCCCTGGGGGCCGATGTCATTCCGATCCCGCAGTCGCGGGAGAGGAATCTCGCCCTGGTCCGTGGAGGAAGGAGTCAGTGCGAGATTCCTCTCCCGCGACTGCGGGATCGGAATGACACACGGATCTCAGACAGGAGGATACATTGGAAAGAAAACTTGGTTTCGACTCGATCGCTTTGCACGCAGGACAACTTCCCGATCCCGCAACCGGGGCGCGCGCCGTCCCTATTTACCAGACCACTTCGTATGTTTTCAAAGACACAACTCACGCCGCTAACCTTTTCGCCTTGAAGGAATTCGGCAACATCTACACCCGCATTATGAATCCCACTTGGGCGGTGCTCGAGGAAAGGGTAGCGGCGCTCGAGGGCGGGGTAGGGGCACTGGCGACGGCCTCCGGGCAAGCCGCCGAAACACTTGCCATCCTCAACATTGCCCAGGCCGGAGACCAGATTGTTTCTTCCGCCAGCCTCTACGGCGGTACCTATAACCTATTCCATCACACCTTTCCCAAGCTGGGCATTGAGGCGGCCTTCGCCGACCCGTCGGACCCGGAGAATTTCCGCAGATGCATAACTTCAAGGACTAAACTCATCTTCGCGGAAACGCTGGGCAATCCCAAAAACGATATGCTGGACATCCAGGCGGTGGCCAAGGTTGCTCATGAGGCTGGAATTCCGCTCATCATTGACAACACCGTGGCGTCGCCTTACCTCTGCCGTCCTTTCGAGTGGGGCGCGGACATCATCGTTCACTCCCTGACCAAGTTCCTGGGCGGCCATGGCACCTCGATTGGAGGCATCATCGTCGATTCAGGGAATTTTGACTGGACGAACGGGAAATTCCCATCACTGGTCGAACCGGATCCCAGTTATCACAATCTAAAGTTCGTGGAGACCTTCGGAAATCTTGCCTACATGATCAAGGTGAGGGTTCAACTCCTGCGTGACCTTGGCCCGGCTTTGAGTCCGTTCAATGCCTTTCTGGTGCTGCAGGGAGTCGAGACTCTTTCGTTGCGGGTGCAGCGACACTGTGATAATGCCCTGAAGGTGGCGCAGTTCCTCGAGAATCATCCCGCCGTGACGTGGGTGAATTATCCGGGGCTGCCCAGTCACCCCACGCATGCGCTGGCGAAGAAGTACCTACAGCACGGTTTCGGAGCCATTATGGGCTTTGGTATCAAGGGCGGCTTGCAGGCCGGAATCAAGTTCATCAATGCCGTAAAGTTGCTCTCCCACTTAGCCAACATTGGAGATGCCAAGTCCCTGGTCATCCACCCCGCCAGCACGACGCACCAGCAGTTGACTCCGGCGGAACAGCTAGAGACGGGCGTGACGGAGGACTACGTCCGGCTCTCGATCGGCCTGGAGAATATCGAAGACATCATCGCGGACATTGAACAGGCACTCCAGGCATCCGGGCAGTAGGACAGCGCGGCTCCTGGCCGCAACCGGAACGAAACTCTTCGTGTACTCTGTGGCTTTCAAGCTTAAACACAGAGCACACGGAGCATCTCAGTGACCTCAGTGTTAAAGTTCTTCTGACCACAGAGGACACGGAGGCATCACGGGCACGAGGAGAAATTTTCGCGGCAGGGGAAGAAGATACGTTTTAGCGCTACTGGGAAAATAGAGGCAGGAGAGTATGGGAGAGGAAGGGTCGGTCGGAATCGTCGAAACCAAGTACCTCACGTTTGCCGCGCCCCCCAACGAGATGACCCTGGAGTGCGGGCGAACCCTGGGACCCATTACTCTTGCCTACGAGACCTATGGCGAACTGAATGAGGCCCGGGACAATGCCATTCTGGTGGTTCATGCGCTCTCCGGGGACGCCCATGCGGCCGGATATCATCATCCTCGTGACAAGCATCCTGGTTGGTGGGATATCATGATCGGCGCGGGGAGGGCTTTCGACACTCGGAAGTACTTTGTCATTTGCTCAAACATTGTCGGGGGATGCCAGGGCTCGACCGGACCCAGTTCCATCAACCCTCGCACCGGACGGCCCTATGGGCTCTCCTTCCCGATGGTCACGATTCGCGATTGGGTCGACACCCAGAAGGTTCTTGTCGACCACCTGGGGATCAAGCGGTTGCTCGCTGTGGTGGGCGGGTCAACGGGCGGGATGCAAGTCTTGCAGTGGGTGGTCAGTTACCCTGACATGGTGCGCCTCGCTATCCCGATCGCCACCACGAGCAGGCTGTCGGCCCAGGCCATTGCCTTCAACGAGGTCGGTCGCATAGCTATTCAATCCGATCCCAACTGGCGGGAAGGAGACTACTACGGCAAGACGCTCCCCCGCCGGGGTCTGGCCATTGCCAGGATGATCGGCCACATTACCTATCTTTCCGACCGTTCCATGCACCAGAAGTTTGGCCGCAAGCTGCAAGACAAGTCTGCTTATGGTTACAATTTTCTCACCGATTTCCAGGTGGAAAGCTATCTGCGCTACAAGGGAGATCATTTCGTCAATCGCTTCGACGCAAACTCTTACCTTTACATCACCAAGGCGATGGACTACTTCGACTTGAGCCAAGCCTACGGGAGTCTGGAAGAGGCTTTTACTGGGGTCCAAGCGAAGTTTCTTGTCATCTCATTTTCGTCGGACTGGTTGTTCCCGACCTACATGTCGAAAGAAACTGCCAGCGCTCTGCGACGCGCGCATGCCTATGTGATTTTCACGGAGATTCAGACTGACTACGGGCATGATGCCTTCTTGCTGGAATCTGAACAACTGAGTTCGCTGATCAGCAACTTTCTTAGCCACGGTTGGAAGCAGAAGTCGTAAGCGTGACGTAAGGGTGTCATTCCGAGCGCAGCGAGGAATCTCGCTCTGCCTCAGGGCGGATCGCGAAAGGAAGAATCAGAGCGAGATTCCTCGCTGCGCTCGGAATGACAGCGGGACATATGGGTACTTTGACCGAAGAAATCCGATTGCAAGAGACGGGGGCTGTCGTACGCCTTACTCCTGAACACAAGCGGATTATCAGCCTCATCGAAGAAGGCGCACGGGTCGTGGACCTGGGCTGCGGCGAGGGTGACCTTCTCCTGGCGCTCAAGCTTTTGAAAGGAGTCCGGGCGGAGGGCATTGAGCTGTCGGAGGCCTGCATCCAGGCCTGTGTCGCCAAGGGCCTGTTCAGCGTCCACCATGGTGATTTGGACGAAGGATTGGCGGATTACCCGGACAAGTCGGTGGACTACGTGATCTCGACCAATACCATTCAAGTCTTGCATCGGCCCATGGTCCTCATCCGGGAGATGGCGCGGGTAGGCAAGCGATGTATCGTCAGCTTTCCGAATTTCGCCCACTGGCCGGCGCGTTTACAGCTTACCCTCAAAGGTCACATGCCCAAAACTCCAAAGCTGCCCTATGAGTGGTACGAGACGCTCAACATCCACCTAACCACGATCCGTGACTTCCGGGATTTCTGCCGAAAAGCTGGGTTAAAGGTCCTGCGAGAAATCCCGCTTCGAACCTCGGCCCCCGGAAAGTGCACCGAGGTGAGACTTCTCCCCAACCTGCGGGCTGACACAGCAATTTTCATCCTCGAAGAGGCCCTGCCCCTAACCACCTAGCCGGGATTTCTGCCCGCGGTGCCAGTGTCATTCAGACCCCCCAGTGTCATTCCGAGCGCAGCGAGGAATCTTGCTCTGGTTTTTTCTTCACCTATATCCCGGCCACGCCGCCTTGCGCTCTGGTCGGCATCAAAGCAGGGCGAGATTCCTCGCTGCGCTCGGAATGACACTGGCTGCTGAACTCTGCGCCAGTCTGCGTTCTCCAGTTACAAGATCAAGAATTGCACTACAAACAGGGCAGCGAAGATGTAGGTAAGAACTGGGCACTCCCGCCCACGTCCGGTGGCCAGCTTGGCGACAGAATAAGAAATGAGACCGAAGGCAATCCCATCCGCGATACTGAAGGTCAGAGGGATTCCCACCACGGTCAGGAATGCGGGCAGGTACTCGGTGGGGTCGTCCCATTCAAATTCCCGAAGCACCTTCAGCATCATTGAGCCCACCACGATCAGCGCAGGGGCGAGGGTGGGATAGCGGATGATGGGATTGTGGCCGGCGTCCACCCCGACTGCTACTCCTCCGCCTATCATCGAGGCAAGCGGGCTGAAAAACATCGAGGCGAAGAGCAGCGCCGCCGTGACCAGGCTCGCCAAGCCGGTGCGAGCGCCGTCCGAGACTCCGGCAGCGGATTCGATATAGCAGGTAATCGTTGATGTGCCGAGTCCCGCCCCCACCGTGGTCCCGACGGCGTCGGCAAACAAAGCGCGATCCACACGGGGAAGCTTTCCCTCGCGCAGCAATCCCGCCTGCTGCCCCACGCCCACCAGCGTCCCCACCGTGTCGAACAAGGCAAGGTAAAAAAGCACGAAGATTGCGGAAGCGAGCTTTGTGGGCTGAAGCGCGAGCAGCCCGCGCAGGTCAAACTTCATAAATGTGGACGCCAGGTGAAGTTCGGCTGAGAAGGCCCCCTGGTAATGGACCAGCCGGAAAGCAGCGGCGATCGCCGTGGTCGCAAGGATGCCGATCAAAATCGCCCCACGAGCCCGAAAGGCCAGAAGCACCAGCATGACGAGAAGGCCCAGGACGCACACCAGCGTGGCCGGATGCCGGAAATCGCCGAGGCGCACCAGCGTTCCCGGAGCGGCAACCACCAAGCCCCCGTACTCGAGTCCAATCAGGGTGATGAACAGGCCGATCCCTGCGGCGATCCCGCATTTCAAAGATTGCGGAATGGAGTTCACGATCTTGGCGCGAATGCCCGTCAGTGTAATCGCCACAAAGAAAATCCCCGCCAGCAGCACCGCGGCGAGCGCTTGCTGCCAGGTCAAGCCAAACCCCAGGGGCGCCACGCCGCAGAGCGTGTACACAAAGAAGAAGTTCTCGCCCATGCCCGGAGCAAGGGCCACCGGATAGTTGGCGATCAAGCCCATGAGCAACGTGGAAAGCGCCCCGGCCAGGCAGGTGGCCGCCAGCACGGCGCGAAAATCCATTCCGGCCTGCGAAAGCACTCCCGGCTGGACGAAGATGATGTAAGACATCGCCAGAAAGGTGGTGATGCCGCCAGTCACCTCGCGCTGGATGGTGCTGCCGTGGGATTCAAGCTGGAAGAACCGAATGAAGACGTCCTTCATGGTCTCCTCCGCACCGAGGTATGAGTGGGTTCATCTTGCATTGGGAAAAGAGCGGAGGTACTATTTGCTTGGGCGCGGAAGAGCCTGCACCGAAGAGTCGGGCACTGGGGGTGAAAGCCCGGCCACGCTGGTTGTGCTTCGGCACATAAGGTGTCGTTCCCCCCTTTAGGCCTCCGCGCCTTTCTCCTTTCGCGTGCCATGTGTAGTATGGGCGACCCTTGTGGTCGCCCTTGGAGTTTCTACATTTTCCGGCCTAGGGCAGGCACAAGGCCTGCCCCTACAGGGATTCGACAAACGGTTACGCCTTCCCGAACACTCTCCGGAAAATCTCATCTACGTGTTTCAGGTAGCGCTCGACGTTGAACACGCGCGCGATCTCGCCCGGCTTAAGGTAGCGGCGGATGTCCTCATCGCGCTCCGCCAGGCTGCGGAAATCCTCGCGTGTTTCCCAAACCTGCATGGCGTTGCGCTGCACCCAGCGGTAGGCCTCTTCGCGCGACGCGCCTTTTTCCACAAGCTCGAGCAGCAACTGCCCGGAAAAGATCAGGCCCTTCAGCAGGTCGAGATTTTCGCGCATGCGGCCCGGATACACGAACATGGTCTCCACGAGCTTGGTGGTCTTCGCCAGGAGGTAATCAAGCAGGATGGTCGAGTCCGGCAGGATCACGCGCTCGACGGAAGAGTGCGAGATATCGCGTTCGTGCCAGAGTGCCATGTTCTCGAGCGCAGCCTGCGCGTTGGCGCGCACCACACGCGCCAGCCCGCAAATCTGTTCCGCCGTGACCGGATTGCGCTTGTGGGGCATGGCGGACGAGCCCTTCTGCTCCGGCGAAAAATATTCCTCCACCTCGCGCACTTCCGTGCGCTGCAAGCCGCGAACCTCCAGCGCAATCTTTTCCAGTGAAGCGGCGCAGACGGCCAGGGTGCAGAGGTAGAAAGCGTGCCGGTCGCGTTGAATGACCTGGGAGGAAACAGGGGCAGGACGCAATCCCAGGCGGTCGCAAATCTTCTTCTCAATGGAGGGCGCCAGATGCGTATAGCTGCCTACGGCGCCGGAGATCTTACCCACCCGCATCTGTTCTGCGGCATAGGCCAGGCGCTCCGTGTTGCGCCGGTTTTCCTCGAACCAGATGGCGAGCTTGCAGCCGAAAGTGATGGGCTCCGCGTGGATGCCGTGCGTGCGTCCGATCATCGGCGTGTGCTTGAATTCCAGGGCGCGCTTCTTCAAGACCACGCCAAGGCGCTGCTGCCCCGCCAGCAGCAACTGCGAAGCCTCGCGCACTTGCAGCGCCTGGGCAGTGTCCACGACGTCGTTCGAGGTGAGGCCGTAGTGCAGGTAGCGGCCCTCTCGCCCAACGTGCTCGGCCACGTTGGTGGTGAAGGCAATCACGTCGTGCTTCACCTGGCGCTCGATCTCAAGGAGGCGCTCGACGTCGAAGCCCGCCTTGCGCCGGATGGCCCGCGCCGCGCTCTTCGGGATCAGGCCGGCTTCTGCTTCAACCTCCGCGGTAGCGATTTCCACTTCCAGCCATTTTTGGAATTTGTTCTGATCGGTCCAGATACTACCCATCTCCGGGCGAGTGTATCGAGGAATCACTTTGGGTCTCCGAATTCGATCTATGAATCCAAGTGGTCAATCGTAGCACAGGAGAGGATTCAGGAGTCAGGATTCAGGAGTCAGGATTCAGGAGTCAGGATTCAGGAGTCAGGATTCAGGAGTCAGGATTCAGGATTCAGGAGTTAGCATTCGGGAGTGAGAGGGAGGTGGTAGGTGGGGACAGAAATTCGGCTTTCAGGTGTCAGGTGACAGGGGCTGGTAATTGGCGGCTGGGTGATTTTGAATTGCTTTCTATCCTCCCCTACCGCCCTCTGTCGGCTGTCTACCCCTTTACTGGCTCCTGAATCCTGAATCCCGAATCCTGAATCCTCCCTCAAAACCTGAAGACCAGCGTCGGCCTCGTTTGGCTGGCGAGGTGCAGCTCGGCGCATCCGCCGCACGTACGCTGGGCAAGAGCTTGCTCGGCGCTGAGGCGCGCAATCTCGGGATGGTTATTTGTTTCGCTCAAGTGGGCGAGCACCAGGACTTGCGCCCTGCCATCGAAATCTTCGGCGAGAAAGGCGGCGACGGCGTTGTTTGAAAGGTGCCCGTGCCGGCTCATCACGCGTTGCTTCACGTACCACGGATAAGGGCCGACCTTCAGCATATCCAGGTCGTGGTTCGATTCAAAAATCAAACAATGGCACCCCTTCACGCGCTGCTTGACGACTTCCGGAACATAGCCGAGATCAGTGACCAGGCTAATTCGGATGCCCTGGGTATCAAACGTGAAGGCAACTGGATCTACCGCATCGTGGGGGATGGGGAAAGGCGTGACCTCAATGTCGCCGATGCTGAATTTTTCACTGACGGCGAAGTGTTCGAAGCTTTGAATCCTGGTGTCCCAGCTCACGGCGTCGCGTGTGGGAGGGGAAATATAAATGGGCAGC
The DNA here is from genome assembly GCA_049514855.1 of Terriglobia bacterium. Lineage (GTDB taxonomy): Bacteria > Acidobacteriota > Terriglobia > UBA7540 > UBA7540 > CAVROP01. The sequence continues at coordinate 28,504 of JBEKUR010000028.1, read as the reverse complement.
TTCCCGTCACGCGCCAGCACCTGCAAACCGTAGATGTGATCGGTATGCTCGTGGGAAACGACCACGGCGTCCAGACCATCGACAGGCTCGCCAATCGCCGCCAGTCGCGCGTACGTCTCCTTGCAGCTCAAGCCTGCGTCAATCAGCAGCCGCGTCTTTTCGGTTGCCAAGAGCGTGCAGTTACCCTTGCTGCCGCTCCCCAGAACGCAGACACGGACGCTCATCGGTCCTCCCGGCAAGAGGAAGTGACGAGTGATAAGTGACAAGTGACAAGCGAGAACGTCTGTCTCCTGACTTCTGCCTTTTCACACGGCATAAGCAAACGAGTTGTGCTACGAAGTCCGTCCATTTGAATTAATCGCAATTATAACCGCGTTCCGGTGTAGGTGTCATTCCGAGCCCTTCGCCTGTCATTCTGAGCGAAGCGAAGAATCTCCGCACTTCGCTCAGGGTAAACTCCGCGAGGAATCTCGCTCTGGTCTGGGGCGGCTCGTGTCGCACGCGGCCAGATGGGGGCGTAGGTGAAAGTAAGAATCAGAGCGAGATTCCTCTCCCGCGACTGCGGGATCGGAATGACATCTGGACTGTCTGGATAATTCGGGGTTTACCATTAGGTACGGTTATTGCCCTCACCCAACTCCCGAACCCAGATATTCCGGAAACGAACGAGGTAGTTGTGGTCCTGCAACCGCAACGGCATCCGCTCCGGGTGTGGCTGGTAAGCGGGCCGTTGATGATGTGCAGTTGGGCCCGTCAGTTCGACATGGTCCTGGACAAGCACACCGTTGTGAAAGGCAGTGACAAAAGCGGGGCGAAGGAGTTTCCCCGCTTTGCCAACTGCGCCGTCCAGGATCAATGCACGTCGCTTGGCCGAGCCCTTCCCCACCTACCACCTACGACCTACTAACTACCTTTAGTTTCAATAACATTCCAGGATTCAGCAAATATCTCCTTTGTTTTCATAGACATTCCCGCTTCCGCCTCGGGTCTTCCACAGCGGTCCTTTGTTTTCAATAACATCCCCGCATCGTACTAGCATTTTTTAAAGTTACTACGGTCCTCTTGGAGAAGCGCAGGCAATGACGTATTGTCGGTTTGGAAAGAAGGAGGGGGGGGAGTCATCTCTTAGGTCTCTACGCTCATGACAGAACAATCGAGCGTCATTAAGTAGCCTACTATATTAAGGGTAGGTTGTCAAGAGTTCTTTTCGACCCTTTTCGAGCCGTGTTAACACTTTCCGGTATATAGCCGTGATCCGGGAGGTGCGTACCCTAGCCAGCCGCATAAGCCAAGCCGACCAGTGTACTGTCCGGCACAGTCGTGCCGAGTCTATCTGGATCGGGCAGACCGCTAGCGTTGCCTTGTCGGCGCGCCGCCGGCGAGAACTTTGCTCAGCCGGCTCTCTCTTCAAGAGGCTGCATCCTCTTCGTACCAAGATTGCTGAGCAACGCTGCGTATCCTACCCTCTGGGCGCCTTTCCCTGAAAACGAGGCACGAACTCCTCGGCCACGAAGGTCTCGATCGAAGTTGGCGTAGTGTTCTCGGGGGAGCGTCGCTCAAGGGCCACCATGTACCCGGAGTTGAGCGCCTCCGCCATTTCCAGAAGCAGGTCGGCCATATTAGCGGACATGCCCATCTGGGTGAGCGCCGCCTTCAGTTGCTGCGGCGGCAGTTGCACATAGGCAAGGCCGGGCTTCGCGATAGCTTTGCCGATCACTGACGCCGCTTGCTTGTAATCCAAATCGCGCTGCCCGAGCAGCTCGCGAGCTTGCTTCCCGGCAAAGTCCCGCTTCTGCAGGATCCCAGCGCAGGTGGCGCCGATGTCGCGCGTGGCGATCATGGACACGGGCAGGTCCGCGCGGAGGGGTCCGCCCACGATCCCGAAATTCCGGATCACTCCCACCTGAGGCAGCAGATTCTCCATAAAATAGCCCGCCCGCAGGTAGACGGCATTGAGGCCAGCCAGGGCGTTCAGTTTCTGCTCCAGATTGTGAAGCCCTACCACTGGGCCGGTCTTCTCAGTCTTGTCGGCGCCGATGCTACTCAGAACAACCGCGTGCGTGACGCAAGCCTGCCCGAGGGCCGAGGCCAAAGCATCGCTCACTCTTTCCTGAAAACCCAGGGGGTCCGCGGAGGCCATGTTGGGCGGGAGCATCGCATAGACGGCACTGGCCCCCTCGAAGGCCCTGCTCAGCGCGGCTGCGTCTGTGACGTCAGCGGCAAAGGCTTCGGCGCCCTTCTGGACGAACCGCGCTAGCCGACCGGCGTCCCGGCCGATAACGCGAACCTTTTCCCCCTGAGCCAGTAGCTTTTCGGCAATCACACTACCGGTGTTTCCTGTTGCACCTGTAATGGCAAACATAAGGTCAACCTCCTTTTCATTCTCCATTGGATGCACCGGCGCACGCCGCGGTGACTTCAGTCGGGTCAGGCGCGGAGTTCGCCCAGTTATAATCCGCAGATTCCGCAGATGACACAGATTTTCTTTGTTTCCCACGTCGGTTTTGTTGCGCAAGGGGCACAGCATCCGGCTGGCGCTGGCAGGAGCGGATGCGAGTCTGTTCCAACGCTTTCCGGCGGAAGGGACGCCGACATGGAACGTCTATCGGGAGGCGCAGCGCGCGTCGTTTGTGGAACTGCCTGGGAAGAGACGGGTTCCCTGAAGATCCCAACTCTGAGGGCGGTTGATCGCCCTGCGCTCTTCCGAGGAAGGCACTTCGCCGAGGAGATCATTGCTCATTGCGTTTGCTGGCGCCTCCGTTTTCTCTCAGTTATCGCGACCTGGCGCCTCCAGAGAATTCGGTGACGAGTGGACTTGGACAAAGAGTTATACTGGTTCCCGATTCTGGGCATTTCAGAGGGAGGACATATGAGAACGTGCCGTACGCTCGTAATTCTACTCGCCACTGCCGTGCTGGCAGCAGCATCCGGACCGGACGATCGCCAAGTGACGGACCCGAAGTCGGTTGTCGCGCCTTCCAATCCCGCCGCCAGCCCCATCCCCATAGATGAGCTGTTCTTCACGCGCAGTGTCGGTGGTCCATCGTGGTCTCCGGACGGGAAGGAGATTGTGTTCACGACGAATCTGACGGGACGCGACAACTTGTGGAAAGTGCCGGCCTCCGGGGGATGGCCGATTCAGCTCTCGCAGTCCGACGATCGCGAATACGGCGCAATCTGGTCGCCGGACGGCAAATGGATACTTTACGAACAGGATCGTGGCGGCCACGAGTATTACGACATCTTCGCGATCCCGAGCACCGGTGGCCAGGCGGCGAATCTCACCAACACGGATGATATTTCGGAGAGGGGCGCCCAATTCTCCCCGGACGGCACGACCGTTGCCATCTCCTATAAGCCCAAGACCTCGCCGACGCCGGACATCGCCCTTCTGGATTGGCAAACCCACAAGGTGCGCAACGTCACCCAAGAGCAGACCAAGGATCATATCTGGGGCTTTGTGGCTTGGAGCCGCGACGGAAAGAGCATTTATGCCAATCGAACCTACGTGGGATTCACCGACTCCGACATCTACCGCGTGGACATGGCGAGCGGCAACCGTGAGAACCTGACACCTCACCAGGGGCAGGTTCTTTATCAGGCTTCGTCCCTCTCAGCCGATGGGCGGACTCTGCTCGTGACTTCAAACGAGAAAGCGGGTTTCAACAACGTCGCCCTGCTCGACGTGGCGAGCAAGAAACTGACTTGGGTGACCGATACCCGTTGGGATGCCAGCGCCGGAAGCTTTGCGCCGCAGGGTGGCAAATTCACTTTCGTGATCAACCAGGACGGCCGCACCGATGCTTACCTGGCTGACCGCGATTCCGGCCAGCCGGAGAAGATCGCATTTCCCCAGGGCCTCACCTACTTCGACGGAAACCCCACGCCCTACTCCCCTGATGGTAGCCGGATCCTGGTAGCACACCAGAGCTCGAAGCGGCCGTCGGACTTGTGGGTTTACGACTTGGCGACACAGAAAGCCACGCAACTTACCTTCTCCGCCATCGCTGGGCTCACGCCTGCCAGCCTCCCACAGTCCGAGTTGGTGCACTACAAGAGCTTCGACGGCAAGATGATCAGCGCCTTTCTGTGGATGCCGTTCAACCTGAAGCGGGACGGCACGAACCCCGGCGTGGTCCTGCCACACGGCGGGCCCACGGGACAGACGGTGGACTATTTCAATCAGGACGCGGCGGCATTCGCTTCCCGTGGCTACATCTGCATCGCTCCGAACGTGCGTGGCTCAACCGGATACGGGCTGGAGTTTCAGAAAGCTAACATCAAGGACCTGGGCGGCGGAGACCTGCAGGACGAAGTCTACGCGGCGCGCTTCCTGGTGGATACAGGCTACGCGGACCCCAAGAAGATCGGCATCACCGGCGGTTCCTACGGCGGTTACATGACGCTGATGGCGGTCGGCAAGACTCCGGATGTGTGGGCAGCGGCGGTCGAGGAATACGGGATTATCAACTGGTTTACCATGCTCCAGCACGAGGATCCTTTCCTGCAAGAATACGAGAAGTCTATCCTGGGTGATCCGGTCAAGGACCGCAGCGTTTATGAAGACGACTCGCCCCTCAAGTACATACGGAACGCCAAAGCCCCGCTGTTGGTATTGCAGGGCGACAATGACATTCGCGTGCCCAAGGAGGAAGCTGAGCAAGTGGTGCAAACCTTGAAGGGCGCCGGCAAGACGGTAGACGCGCATTATTATTCCAACGAAGGCCATGGGTTCGCCAAGCGTGAAAACCAGATCGACGCCATCCAGCGTACCGTCGAGTGGTTCGACAGGTATCTGAAGGGCGGCCAGAAGTGACGTGCGGCCAAAGTGCAAGACGGTGGCGCTGGCCGTCATTGGGCACGAACCCGACGGGCGGGCTGACCTCGTCATCCGCATAGGTGACTTAGCCCGTTGTGTTGATGGAGTTGGTCAAAATGGATGAGTCTGTCGGCGTGCAGGTTGAAACAGCGCCTTAGAATCGCGACAGCGATGAAACTTTAAGGGTTGCGGCGCATCGGATGACTGATACTGTGGCATTCAAATCGACAACAAAACCAAGATTGTGAGGAGGAAGGTATGGGTTTGGGACAGGCGTTATTACCGGAGTTTGATCATGAGATGGCGGGGGTAAGGCGGACGCTCGAACGGGTGCCAGAGGAGAAATTCGACTGGCGACCGCACCCGAAGTCGGGAACGATGGGCTGGCTGGCGTCGCACCTGGCGACGCTGCCGATGATGGCGGTGCGGACGATTGAGAAGGAATCGTACGAGATTGCGCCCGGCGGCCAGCCGCCCTCGGGGCCGCCGAAGCTGAAGACGCGGCAGGAAGTGCTCGAGACGTTCGACAGGAACCGGAACGCGGCGCGGGCGGCCATTGCCGGCGCTTCGGATGAGCATCTGATGAAGACCTGGACCTTGCTCTTCAACGGCAAAACCGTCTTCTCCTTGCCGCGGGCCGCCGTCCTGCGCGGCCCCTTCATGAACCATACCATTCATCATCGCGCCCAGCTTGGTGTCTACTTGCGGCTGAACGAGGTGCCGGTGCCTGCGCTCTACGGTCCTTCGGCGGATGAGCAATTCTCGGATAGCAAGGTTTCTTAGCGCCCGCTGAAATGCAGCGGAACCCCTTGCGAGGTGGATGGCGACCAGAGGATTTCTCCCGGGCGTTTCAAGGGGGTGATCCTTGGTTGTCAGGCGGGAGGGACCGATACCAATAGCTAGGCGCGCTCGGCTGGGATCACTTCCCAAAACGGGACTGGGCAGCTTGCGGGGCACTCTTACGGCAAGGGCGTTATCCGGTCCAGGAGTACCCCGCTGCGCGGCCAACCGGAGGATTACTTCCGAGTGCCGTCAACCGACCGTAACAAGAGTGCTGTTCGGTCGCGGCTCAAGCCACACTCCGGTAAGCACGTTTACCAGGACTTGGGAACTTAAGAATGACGGTCGATTACCGTCGTCTAAGCCCGTTTTTCATTGTGCTGGTTCGAAAACTTGGCACCGGGTTGCAATACCAGCGGCTGCGCGACTCAGCGCCGCGATTGGCGATGCGCGCCGCCACCCAGCCCGGCCAGATCAATGACCACCGCGATCAGCAGCCACAGAAGATTGATTCCCGCCGTCGGCATGCCACTGTTAAGTTCCCATGCGTATACGATCGTGGTGAGCGGCAGGAAAATGAAGCCGATTACCGGCAGCACCAGACCACCGTGGAATGCGCGCTGCAGGTAGGTCGAGAAGATCCACATCAACACGAGCGCAACGCGCGGAAACAGCAGGAAGACGAGCAAGAGGGCGCAAGGCACAGTCAATCTCCTTCCTAAAAACTAGTTTATCATAGCAGATTAACAGTGACACTGGCGTAAGATTTTTCATCGCCCGAACTATACCCGAAACATGGGATGCCTGGAACCTGCCACGACCATCCGGCTGCAAGGTGGATGGTGACCAGAGGATTTCTCCCGGGTGTTTCAAGGGGGTGATCCTTGGTTGTCAGGCGGGAAGGACCGATACCAACAGTTAAGCGCGCTCGGCTGGGATCACTTCCCAGAACCGGAGTTCGGAGGAGTGGGGCTGCATCGCGATCTAGGTGAGTTGTCAAGGCAAGACTCGTGCTTTACATTTGCGCTGGTTCCCGCCTTAATAGAGGGAATTGGCGACAATTGGAGCGCGCCATAATGTTAAAGAAAACGGCACGGCGGTTACTGTGGGTCCGATCAGGTTCCGCCGCAGCGTGGACTTCAACCGCTTTCATATTATTCTCCGTCTTATTCTGGGTCGCGGCTGTCTCGTGTTGCGCGTCATTTGCGGCGGATCAAATGATCAAAGCGGCAGTGGTCTCGACTACGCTTGAGTCTACCTCATTCCGGCGGTGGTCGCAGGACCTTGGCTACCGGGAAACCCAACTCTATCCGCTGACTCTTGGCGCCTCAGGCTGTCCCTTCGTAGAAGTGGATGTTTCCGGTATCAAACTCCCCCTGATGCTCGATTCAGGAACCGCCAGAGGCATTGTGATTACGAACCAAGCCCCTTCGATTCCGCACCGCGTTGAGGAACGCATCGAGGAACTCAATGCCGACGGCAGCCACCGTGGCGAATCGTTTCGCATTCGCGTCGAAACGGTCTCCGTCCTCGGGGAAGTTTTCAAGAATGTCGCGGCAAGCCTGTCCGATTGGCAAATGTTCTCCTCCGAACCGTTCAATGGAACCGTGGGGCTCGACTTCTTCCTGGATCGGCGCCTGACTTTGGATTACCGATCACGGAGAGTGGGCGTGACCGCCTCACCTCTCCCGGAGAAACTCGACCGCAAGCGTTATCTTTCCGTCGATCTCGTCGAGCCTCCGAAATCGCAGGGTCACATTCTGTATGCAAGAGCCAGAGTGAACGGGCGTGAGGCGATCGTCTATTTCGATACAGGCTACAACGTGTCCTTCATCGACCCCGCCTTTGCTGAAGGCCGCGCTCGTGTCGAACGGCCTGGAAAATTCAAGGCTTTCCGTGAGCGAGTTCCGATGGAACTGGGCGGGCACACATTCATTCTTGATGACCTGCGCGAATCCCCGGTCCGTCGCGGAACCGGCTTTGACTTGCCCGTCGCACTGGCGCTCGGCAGCGACGTTCTGTCCCGCTTCATCGTCACGATCGACATCCGCGTCAAGAAGCTCATCCTCGCGGTGGCTGAGTAGCTGTTTTCTGCGGTTGCAATCGTCCGCCGGTTCATCTATCGTCATGCGCGCGCGGTCGGCGGTTTTCTTTTTGAGCGGGGGTGATCGTGATGAAGCTTGAATCGATCGCCACCGCCGATCGACTCAAATCACTGGAGGTGAGAATGAAAGGCCTGATTCGAATTATCGTGGCCGGGATCATCACGGTCATCCTGCCTGGCGTACATCCCGCGCAGGCCCAAATCTACAACCTGATGCCACAGCCGGCGGAACTTGCGCCGGGCTCGGGCCGGCTCGTGATCGACGGCAGCTTCCGAGTTGCGCTCGACGGCTACCGGGAGCCGCGTCTCGAGGCCGCGGCTGCCCGCCTGATTCGGCGCCTCTCCCAGCAGACCGCCATTCCCATGAGCGGCGCACTCGAGAAAGATCCCAGCCAAGCGATGCTGGTGATGCACTGCGATCATGCGGGTGAGACAGTCCAGTCCGTGAAGGAAGATGAATCCTATCAACTCGAAGTCACGCCGCAACAGGCTCACCTCACGGCTCCCACCCCGGTCGGCGTGCTGCGTGGAATCGAGACCTTCCTGCAGCTTGTCGACCTCAACGCGCAGGGATTCGGCGCGCCTGCCGTGCGCATCGCAGACCGCCCGCGTTTTCCCTGGCGCGGCCTGATGATTGATGTCTCGCGCCACTGGATTTCCGAGGAAGTTTTGAAGCGCAATATCGACGCCATGGCTGCGGTAAAGCTCAATGTGCTGCATTTTCACCTGACGGACGACCAGGGCTTTCGTATCGAGAGCAAGAAACATCCCAAGCTTTACGAACTGGGCTCCGACGGCCATTATTACACCCAGGCCCAGATCACCGAGTTGGTCGCCTACGCGCGTGACCGCGGCATTCGCGTCGTCCCGGAGATTGAGATGCCGGGCCACTCCACAAGTTGGTACGTGGGGTATCCGGAGCTCGCGAGCGGCCCCGGCCCGTATCAGATCGAGCGCAAATGGGGCATCTTCGATCCCACCCTGGACCCGACCCGCGAAGAAACCTACACCTTTCTCGATGGCCTGATCGGCGAGATCGCCGCACTCTTTCCCGATGAGTACTTCCACGTCGGCGGTGACGAAGTCAACGGCAAGCAGTGGGACACAAACCCCCAGATCGTGGCTTTCAAAAAGGCGCGCGGGATGAAAGACAACGGCGACTTCCAGCTTTACTTCAATCGTCACCTGCTGCCCATTGTCCAGAAGCACGGCAAGAAAATGATTGGATGGGACGAGATTTTTCATCCCGATCTCCCCAAGGATATTGTTGTGCACTCCTGGCGCGGGCCGGAGTCTCTGGCCCAGACAGCGCGACTGGGTTACATGGGCATTCTCTCCAATGGCTATTACCTCGACTTCGCGTTGCCGCCCGCAGACTACTACCGGGTTGATCCCCTGGCCGGCGCCGCCGCGAGCCTTACGCCCGAGCAGTCCTCGCGCATCCTGGGCGGCGAGGCTTGCATGTGGAGCGAGCTCGTAACGCCGGAAAACATCGACTCGCGTATCTGGCCCTCCACCGCCGCCATCGCCGAAAGGTTTTGGTCTCCCGAGGACGTGAAGGATGTAGATTCCATGTATCGACGGCTCGATGTGGTCAGCCACGAACTCGACTGGGTGGGCGTGACGCATCACTCCAGCTACCCGCTGATGCTCGCGCGCCTGGCGGGGATGCACTCACCAGGGGCGCTCAAAACGCTGGCTGATGTCGTGGAACCCGTCAAGCACTACGAACGCGAGGAGGCGCGCGAATACACCAGTCTCACGCCGTACAATCGCCTGGTTGACGCCGCGCGCCCGGAGAGTGAAAAGGCGCGGATTTTTGCCGGCATGGTAGATCATCTGAACGCCAATAAGGACGCAGTTCGCAAGCAACTCCTCACTTGGCGCGACAGTCGCGAGGAACTGCTCCCCCTCATGCAGCAGTCTGCGCTTCTCGAGGAAGATATTCCCTTGGCTGAAGACCTGTCCGCTGTGGCGCGCGCAGGGCTCGAGGCGTTGGATTACCTCGGCGCCGGCAAGCCCGCCCCTGAGTCTTGGGTCAAGGATCAGGTGACCCTGCTGAACTTGGCAGCGAAACCCCACGCGGAACTGATGCTGATGATTGTGCCACCGGTCCGCAAGCTGGTCGAGGCGGCCCAGAGAGGTTCATGGTAGGAAGGTGAGGTAAACCCTGTTGCCCCACGCCTGCGGACGTAAGGCGAAATGATCGGGATCTGGTCCACTATGGAGTTCGGCCGCACGACCTGGTCGCCTTCACCGCCGTGCCGTTGTTCCTCACCGGCGTCACGTTCTTGGCGTGCTGGATTCCCTCTCGACGCGCGGCCCGCGTGAATCCACTCACGGCCCTGCACTACGAGTAGCGCTCCAACATTCCGACTGCGGCGAATCGTTGGCATACCTCGACTAGCCACGCAGGTTTTCTGCTAACCTTTCCAATGCTCAGACGTCTATATACTGGGAGGTCTAAGTATGCCTAAACCCGACTCTCTCCAAGGCTCGCTCGATCTGCTGGTGCTGAAGATTCTATCGCGCCGGCCGCGCCTGCACGGCTACGCGATCATGTCGGCGATCAAGGACATGTCCGGCGACGTGCTCCGTGCCGAGGAGGGTTCGCTCTATCCGGCTCTGCACCGGATGGAGGAAGCCGGCTGGATTCGCGCCGAGTGGATCACGAAAGACACCGGGCGGCGGGCACGCCTGTATGAGCTGACGGTGGCGGGTAAGAAACAGCTTGCCGCAGAAGAATCGCGCTGGCAGGTGGTGACTTCAGCCGTGAATCGCGTTCTAAGGATGGCCTGATATGTCATTGTGGTCGCGCATTGCCAATGTACTTCGCGGCGATCGTTTGAGCCGCGAGATCGACGAAGAGCTTCAGTCGCACATTGAAGAAGCGATCTCGCAAGGCCGCGACCCGGCCGAGGCCCGCAGAGCGCTTGGCCCGGCGCTACGGCTGCGTGAAGAGAGCCGCGACGTCCGGCTCATCGCCTGGCTCGATTCGCTGCGCGCCGACGCGGTTTTCGGCTGGCGGCAGATCATGAAGAGAAAGGTGACCTCCGCCGCGGCGGTCCTGTCGCTGGCTCTCGGGATCGGGGCATGCACATCGGCGTTCCGGCTCATTGACGCCCTGCTGCTGCGGCCTCTGCCGGTGTCGGAGCCCGAGCAACTGTACGCCCTGGCGCGCCAACACATCGATCCCGAAGGCAAGCCCCAAACATTCGACGGTTGGGCGTATCCGGCGTTCCGCCTGATGCGCGCTGCGGTGAAGGATCAAGCCGAGTTGATGGCCATTTCGTATTCTGACCGGACGGATCTGACCTACGGGTCAGACCAGGAGATGGAGAAAGCTTACCGGCAATATGTTTCGGGTTGGATGTTCGGCTCGTTCGGACTCCAGCCCGCCGCGGGACGGCTGTTGACCGAAAGCGACGATTTGAAGCCCGGCGCGCACCCCTACGCCGTGCTTTCGTACGACTATTGGACGAGCCGTTTCGGACGAGATCCGAAGGTGATCGGGCGCACCTTCCGAATCGGCAACGACCTTTACGAGATTGTCGGCGTTGGCCCGGAGCGCTTCACCGGCACCGAACCCGGCACGGTAATCGACATCTTCATTCCCACCATGATGCATCCTGCGGTCCAGATTCCAGACTGGACCTGGATGCGGACGTTGGCGCGGCTGAAGCCCGGAATTGCCATCGAACCTGTTCGCGAGAAGCTGGACGCAACCTCTCGAGCCTTCGAAGTGGATAGGGGAAAAGGCTGGGGCGGAATGTCCAAGCAAGAAATTGATGAGTTCCTGAACCAGAGGCTATTGCTGGAACCCGCGGCCGCGGGCGTCTCCAATCTCCAGACCGACTATCGCACTTCGCTCGCGGCTCTCGGTGTGCTCGTGGCGCTGGTGCTGCTGATTGCGTGTGCCAACGTCGCCAACCTGATGACGGCGCAAGCGGCGGCGCGGGCGCGCGAGATGGCGCTACGCGTCTCGATCGGCGCCGGACGCGGACGCTTGGTGCAACTGGTGCTGGTGGAGAGCGCGTGGCTCGCCTTCTTCGCAGCCGCCATCGGCGGGGTCTTTGCCTGGTGGGCCGCGCCGGTGGTCGTCAGCATGATCAATCCGCCCGGCAACCCGGCGCGCCTATTCCTTCCGGCCGACTGGCGGGTGCTGGGGTTCGGCCTCGTGCTGACCATGGGGGTAATGTTGCTGTTCGGTCTCGCGCCGGCGCTGCGCGCCTCGGCCGTCAAGCCGGTAAGCGCGCTCAAGGGCGGAGAAGACCCACACTCGCGGCGTCGCCTGATGCAAGCGCTCATCGCGGTGCAGACGGCCTTCTGTTTCCTGGTGCTTTTCGTGGCCGGCCTGTTCGTCGCTACGTTCGAGCGGTTGTCGAACCGGCCCACCGGCTTCTCCCCCCAACGGGTTCTCACTCTCGAGACGGTCACGGTGAGCCCGCAGCCGCCGGCTTTCTGGGATCAGGTGGCGGAACATCTGCGCACGGTGCCGGGTGTGGAAACGGTGGGGCTGGCCAGATCAGTGCTGCTGGGCGGGTGGAGCTGGAACAATTTCATCTCGGTCAACGGCGCGCCTCCCAACGGGGTTGTGGTCTACTTGCTGCAGGCCTCGCCCGGATGGGTAGAAGCCATGAGGATTCCGCTTATCGACGGTCGAGACTTCCTCCCTGACGACACATATCCCGGTGTCGCGATAGTTAACCGGACCTTTGCGAAGGCGTACTTCAACGGTGAGGATCCCGTGGGAAAGCCGTTCGAGGTGGTGTTCAGTGGAGGCCAGCGCCTTCGCTTTGAATGCGTGGGCTTGGTTGGGGATGTAACCTACCGCGACATCCGCGAGCCCATGTTACCCCAAGCCTATTTCCCGTTTCACTCGATCGATGCCAAGGGTGCATTGCGGCCGATAGGCCAGGGGACGTTCATCGTGCGCACGTCCAGCGCGAACCCCATGGCGCTGGCGTCGATTCTGCGCCGGGAAGTGCCGCGCGCGCGGCCCGAATTCCGCGTCAGTAACATTCGCACCCAAACGGAGATTAATCAGTCGCACACCGTCCGCGAACGGCTGCTGGCGAGGCTGGCGCTCTTCTTTGGGATGGTCGCGCTCTTGCTCGCGGGTGTCGGCCTGTATGGGGTGCTCGACTACTCTGTGCTTCAGCGTCGGCGCGAAATCGGCATTCGCATGGCTCTCGGCGCCCAAGCCGGCGACATCGCCCGGCGAGTGACCGTGGATGTTTTCTCCATGGTGCTCGGCGGAGCGCTCGCTGGTCTCGCGTTCGGTTTCGCCTCGGTGCGATACATCGAGACGCTGCTCTACCAAGTGAAACCTACCGACCCGAGGATGCTTGCGCTTCCCGCGCTGACCATTCTGGCGGCGGCGCTCCTGGCCGCGCTGCCGCCGGTGATCCACGCGGTTCGCGTCGACCCGGCTACGACGCTACGCGCCGAATAGGCGCGCCGTTGTGCCGGAACAGCGTTCGGGTCCTCGAATCAGACTTCGGGACAAGAACGCGGCAAACGAGATATGCCGAAGGGCAATTCCAAACCCTACGGCGCAGCAGGAGGATCGATCCGGCGTTGCCGTCAACGTCACGATGCTATACAATTCCTCTGGAAATGCCATCGAAGACGAAAGGGCTGATACGAAGATGACAAACTCGCGTTTCGGAACGAGGCTGGGTGTAGCCCTGGCTTGCGCGGCGGTAGGGGGTATGGCGGGCAACGGGAAGCTGCCGGCGGCCGATCCCCCGCAGGCCGAGATTACAAACGACCAGATCCGGGTGAAGCTCTACCTGCCCGATGCCCGGAACGGATACTATCGCGCCACCCGGTTCGATTGGTCGGGAGTCATTGCCGGCCTCGAGTATAAAGGGCATAACTATTACGGACCATGGTTTAACAGAGTGGATCCGAAGGTGCACGACTTCCGTTACGAGGGGGCGGAGATTGTCGCCTCGCCCTGTACCGGGGACACAGGTCCCGTCGAGGAGTTTCAGACCAATGGGAGCGCCCTGGGATGGGACGAGGCCAAGGCCGGCGGCACTTTTATCAAAATCGGCGTGGGGGTGCTTCGAAAGGACGAGGGCAGCTATGACTCCTTCAAACAGTACGAGATCGTAGACGCGGGCAAATGGAGCGTCAGGAAGCATTCGGATTCCATCGAATTCACGCAGGAGCTTGCCGATCCGTCATCGGGCACTAGTTATGTTTATCGGAAGACCGTGCGGCTAACAAAAGGCAAGCCGGAGATGGTGTTGGAACACAGTTTGAAAAATACCGGCCGCCGCACCATCCAAAGCACGGTGTACAATCACAATTTCCTAGTACTCGATAAGCAGCCCCCCGGTCCGGATTTCTCCATCACGGTTCCCTTCCAGATTCAGTCGCCCCAGCCGCCCAACCAGGAGCTTGCCAAGATTCGCGGGAACCAGATCGTTTACTTGAAGGTGCTGGAGAATCAGGAGGTCGTGGAAATCCCCATGTTGGGGTTCAGCGACAGCCCCCAAGACAACGAGATCCGCATCGAGAACAGCAGAGTAGGGGCCGGCATGAGAATCAGCGGGGACCGTCCGTTATCGTTCGAAAACCTGTGGTCGATCCGGAGCGTGCTGGCCGTGGAACCCTTCATCACGATGACCATCAATCCCGGCAGCGAATTCACTTGGAAAATGTCATACGAGTATTACACCCTCCAATCGAATGTGAAGTGACCGCCAGCCGCGCTGCTTCGCGCCGGAGGGATCCTCACGGTGTTTGCCGACTGTCCTCCCTTTGGCCGCGTGGTCGCAAACCGGACCTATGGCCTCAAGCTTAGCCCCCCGAAACGGCGTTCGGCCCCTCGAGCAATCAGAGATTGTAAAGGGCCCCGAAGCCTTCGATTCCGCCACGCGTGGTAAAGTTCTATAATCCGGTCAGGATTTCGACTAGCGGGGAAGTTGATCCGGCCGATGGAACGTGTGAAAAAATCGCCTTGTAGGGGCGGCCCTTTTGTGGCCGCCCTGGGGCAACCACAAGGGTTGCCCCTACGACGCGCTGCCACAAGGCGATTTTTTCACACCTTCATGGAGAGAGGACGATCGTGGCCCGACAAAACTTCGACCGGCCCAACAATGCTTTCGAACTCGACCTGCACGGATGCTCGATGGAAGAAGGCCGCAGCGTGGCTGGGCACCGGATCCGCGAGTGCTTTCGCTATGGCATCGAAGAATTGCGCATCATCTACGGCTCGGCAGATCGTGCCGAGGGGACGCTGCGCCAGGCTGTTGAAGAGGCGATTCGCGAGGCGAGGAGTTGCGTAGCCGCCTGCTCTTTTCGCGACTCGTACGGCATGTTCGCGGCGGAGAAAGAGTCCACCGAGGTGAGGGTCACGCTGGCGCCAAACCCGCGCCCCCAACCTCAGGACCGGAAGATGGTATTCGTCGCCATCACGTCACGGTACGACCCCGAGCGCCATCGACACGAGCCGTATTATCCGTTGCGTCCCAGCACCAGAAACTAGGTTTGGAGTCGAAGCCCTCCACGACGTCGTCACGTAAGTCCTCGTGGGCACTATGAGTCCGCTATGAGTCCGCTTGCAAGGACCAGCGAAAAGGGTTAGATTAGGTCTCGCATTGAGCGGGGGTAATTCAGCGGTAGAATGCCAGCTTCCCAAGCTGGACGTCGCGGGTTCGATCCCCGTCCCCCGCTCCAAACCAACCAACAATTCATGGCGCAGTTTCTGAAGGGCTTCTTTCCCTCGCTGAAGTCAAACACCCTTCGTCACACCGTAGCTCTTGGTCTCTCCCTCCGGGCATAGCTGCTCTCGATCGTCGGCTCAGATTCACACTCCGCCTCGATGACTGTCACGGGGTGGTCCGGCGCGTCTTGCGGAAGTCCCATAAACCTTACGGAGATGTCGTCCTGCACGAAATCCACCTTCTGCCCCGAGGCAAACAAGCGCGCCGACTTTACCTTTGTGCGAAGTCCGCCGATGGCCAGCACCGTGGGCGGTTTGTAGTACTCGAGTGCCTTGGTTCCCGCCGTTTGCGCGGGCCAAAAATGGACGTGGATGTAGAGCGTGTTCCCCTTGCGCGTGTATCCTGCAAACGTGTGCCAACTTGCTTTGCAGGGTTCCGCTTCATAAACAGTTGGCCCATTCTTGCTCATCCATTTGCCGACCTCGGTAAGGACGTTGACTGACTGCTCAGGCACGGAGCCGTCCGGCTTCGGGCCGATATTCAGCAGGTAGTTGCCCCCGCCCTTCGCGCAAGTGACCAGGTTGCGGACGATAGTCTTGGAGCTTTTCCAGTTGTCGTCGGCCCCGGTGTAACCCCAGCTATCATTCATGGTCATGCAGGACTCCCAGGCGCGTCCTCCCCGTTCGGCGCGAATTTCCTGTTCCGGCGTCGCGAAGTCTCCGCGCAGACCGTTCCGGTTGTTGACGATGATGTCCGGTTGGAGTCTGAACACCATCTCGTTCATCTTTTTGGACTCCCACTCTTCAGCGGTCAGAGGCCAATCCACGTCATACCAGAGGACATCAATTTTGCCGTAATTGGTCAGCAGTTCCCGGATCAGGCCGTGGGTGTACTCGACAAAGCGTATTCGTGCCGCCTGGTCGGTAGCGCAGCGCGCCCCGTCCGGATGGTGCCAATCCATCAGCGAGTAATAGAAGCCTACACGGAGTCCCTCCGCCCGGGCGGCTTCCACATATTCCGCCACCAGGTCGCGACCCGGTCCCTGTTTTGACGCGCAATAGTTGGTTAGTTTCGTATCCCAATTGCAGAAGCCTTCATGGTGCTTGGTTGTCATCACCATGTACTTCTGGCCTGCTTGCTTGGCCAACTTGGCCCAAGCACGGGCCGCATTGGGCTGCGGCTTGAAAACCTTGGCCAACTCCTGGTACTGGAGGACCGGGACCCCCTCCATCTCCATGGCCCACTCATGATGACCAATGACGCTATAAAGGCCCCAGTGAATAAACATGCCGAACTTGGCTTCATGCCACCATTTCATTCGGCGCGCACGGTCTGCCTGGAGCTCGGGGCTTTCCTGCTCAGCCTGGCTCGGTTTTGCCGCGGATGGGCGTTTTTCTCTCGCGCAATTCACACTGATGCCCGACGCTGCAAGGGCAGCTCCGGTTCCGATCAGGAAAAAGGAATCACGTCTGGAAATCTTGTTTTCTAACATGGTCAACCCTCCATTAGTCGAAACGTAGGCGCACTTTCATCCGAGAAGCCCGCAAAGATTACTTCTCAATCCGAGCCGTGTCAACGATTTCAGTCAAAACTGGATTGAGGAGTCAGGAATCGGGAGAATGAAGAAGAGGCTTCGGGGTATAAAGCAATTCTGAATCTGGCGTAGTGGTGCAGTTTAATCTAGCGGTGGCTTCACGCTCCCGTCGTGGCGGGATGGCGGCGTAAAGCCGCCTCTACATCAAATTGACCCACTGCCCAATCTGGCATTTCGCGGAATCAGTAAGTAAGGTAAACTCTGCTGACCGGAGTTCGGAGTGTTTCGAGGAGGGACAATTGCATGCCTGCTAAAAAGGAAGTCATGGTGGGAATCGACATGGGGGGAACGCGTTTGCGCGCCTTGGTGGTGAATGCAGAAAACAAGATTCTTGGTATGCAGAGAGCTCCCACCAACCCCAGGCAGAAACCTGACCGCCTGGTTGCGGACCTTGCGGTTCTGGTGGAGGCCGCTGTGCAATCGGCGTGTCTGAAACTATCTGACCTGCGCACGGTGAGCATTGGAGTGCCGGGAGCGGTAGATCCCGTGGGCGGTATTGTTCATCATGCGCCGAACCTGGGGTGGAAAAAGGTTGCGCTGGGACCCAAGTTGGAGGCTCTGCTTAAGGTCCCGGTGTTTGTTGAAAACGACGTCAACGTTGGAGTGATGGGGGAATACGCCCTGGGCGCTGGCCGGGGAGCGCAGGAGTTGGTGGGGATCTTCGTGGGGACGGGAATAGGGGGAGGCATCGTCAGCGGAGGACGACTATACCTGGGCGCTCGCGGCGCCGCCGGGGAGGTCGGCCACATAGTCGTGGAGATCAACGGGCCTCGCTGTGGCTGCGGCAATCGCGGTTGCGCAGAAGCCTTGGCCAGCCGCACCGCTATGGAGCGCGACGTCCGCGCCGCCATACGGAGAGGAGAAAAGAGCATCGTCCTGAAGCTTATGAAGGAACGGGGCAGGGAGCGCATGACCAGCAGCATTATTCAGAGAGCCTTAAAAGAGCGTGATCCGGTCATGGAAAAAGTGATGAAGCGGGCACAGTTTTGCCTTGGCATCCTGGTGGCGAACGTAGTCAATATGCTCGATCCCGAATACGTGATTATTGGAGGAGGAATCGTCGGACGGCTGGGCAGAGATTACGTGACGCCGATCAGGAAGACAGCTTACCAGTATTTTCTTCGCCGCCACGATGCCCGGCGCGTGAAGATTGTTCCCGGGGCGCTCGGTGACGACGCGGGACCGCTGGGAGCGGTGGTCCTGGCCAGACAACGGCTGGGGATCAAGCGGTGAACGGACTGCCCCACAACTGAATCAGGGGCGTTCCCCCGAACCTGCCTCACAAGGAAGAAACCATTCCAGAGGGGAGGAGTCATGCATAGGTGGTCTGTGCTGCTTTGGAGTTTATTGCTGTGTGTTCCCGCTGGCCTGGCAGGGCAACCAGCCGGCCAACATGCTGTCGTGGTCGTAAAAGCTGGACGAGTTCTCGAGGTCCGCGGGGGGGCGTACCGGGATCATCAAGTGATCCTCATCGAAGGCGACCGGATCCGCGAGGTCGGCGAGGAGCGTGAGCTCCTTCCCCATGTGCCCTCGGACGCTCGTGTTGTGGACCTCTCTCGTTACACGGTGCTGCCTGGACTGATCGATGCCCACACACACCTTACGGGCTCGCCCTACCTCATGGGTTACAGAGGCCTCGCAGTGTCCGTGCCCCGTGAAGCGCTCCTGGGTGCGAGAAACGCCCGCGTGACGCTGGAGGCAGGCTTTACCACAGTACGAAACGTGGGGGCCAGCGGCTTCGCCGACATCGCCTTGCGCGATGCCATCAATGCCGGCGATGTCCCCGGCCCTAGAATTTTCGCCTCCGGCCCACCGCTCGGCATCACGGGTGGACATTGCGATGAGAATCTCCTGGCCCCGGAATTCCACTTTTTCAGTGAAGGGGTGGCCAATGGCGTTCCCGCAGTGATGGCCAAGGTCCGGGAAGACATCAAGTATGGCGCGGACCTGATCAAGTTCTGTGCCACCGGCGGCGTGCTCTCGAAAGGAGACAATGCCGAATTGGAGCAATACAGCCCCGAGGAGATGCAGGCCATTATTCGAGAGGCTCACCGCCTGGGCCGAAAGGTAGCCGCCCATGCCCACGGCGCGCAAGGTATCAAGGATGCTATCCTGGCCGGCGTGGACTCCATCGAGCATGGCAGCTTCATCGACGAAGAAGGTATTCAGCTCATGAAGCAACACGGGACGTATCTTGTGCCCACACTTTACCTGGGCGACTGGCTCCTGGAGAACTACCAGAAACTTGGCCTTACGGATGACATGGTGGCAAAGGCAAAACTCGTGTTGCCCGCCGCCCGCCAAAACGTTGCCAGGGCCTTTCGTGAAGGTGTGAAGGTCGCATTCGGCACCGATGCAGCCGTCTACCCGCATGGACTGAACGCTCATGAATTCGCCGTCATGGTGAAGCTGGGCCTGACACCACTGGCAGCTATTCAAGCCGCGACCGTTAATGCCGCCGACCTGCTTGGGTGGTCGGACCAGATCGGTACCCTTGAACCCGGGAAGTACGCAGATTTGATCGCAGTCGAAGGCGACCCGCTCAAGGACGTAACCACACTGGAGAAGGTAAAGGTGGTTTTGAAGGGCGGGGAAGTGGTCGGGGCCGTTAAAGCTGAAACCCAAGAGCCGAATGTTGAGCATTGATGTGCCAAGACACGTGACTAAAGTGAACAAGTCGTTGAAGGGGGTCCGCCTAAGGGTAAGCCGGCGCGATTTTCTCACTCTCTCCACTGCCACTGTGCTGGGAGGTCGGATTGCCCTTTCGAGCGGCACGCGCATTCGCACTGAACACGTGAAGACTGAACCGCTGCAAAAGAAATTAGCTGCGGATCCCCAGCGCCCCCGATATCACCTGATGCCCCCAGCGAACTGGATGAACGACCCCAACGGGCCCCTCTTCTGGAAGGGCCAATACCACATGTTTTATCAGTACAACCCGAACGGGGCCTTTTGGGGGACCATGCATTGGGGGCACGCCGTCAGCCCCGACATGGTGCACTGGAAGCACCTTCCCATGGCGCTCGCACCCACCCCGGGCGGACCTGACAAGGATGGGTGCTTTTCCGGCTGTGCGGTGGTTGACCAGGGCGCCCCTACGCTTGTCTACACAGGTGTTTCTCCGGAGGTGCAGTGCATAGCGAGGAGCGACGACGGAATGATGAGCTGGCGCAAATACACCGGCAATCCCGTTATCGGCGCGCCGCCACAGGGGATGGAGATCACGGGCTTCCGTGATCCTTGCGTCTGGCGTGAAGGTGACGAGTGGTTTCTGGCGATAGGGTCGGGCATCAAAGACCAGGGCGGCATGGTCTTACTTTATCGCTCCAAAGATTTGATCCACTGGGATTATCTCCACCTCCTATGCAAAGGCAGAAGGGATGAACTCCTGCCCGGGAAAGATGCGGTCAGCACCGGCGAAATGTGGGAGTGCCCGGACTTCTTCCCGCTGGCTGACAAGCAGGCCCTGATTGTCTCCACGCAGGGGGCGGTCATTTATTCGGTGGGCAGCTACGTGAATCACTACTTTCATCCCGAGGTTCAGGGAAAAGCTGATCTCGGGAACATCTACTACGCCGCAAGGAGCATGGAGGACGAGGAGGGCCGGCGAATTCTATGGGGTTGGCTCAGAGAGGGGCGCAGCGACACCGCACAGCGCGCCGCCGGTTGGTCCGGAGTAATGTCACTGCCTCGTGTCCTGACTCTCGGACGCGACGGGACGCTCGGCATGGCGCCCGCTCCCGAGATCGCAGCTTTGCGCGGGAAGCATCACCGTTGGGAGGGTCTGCCGATTGTTCCTGGTTCGTTCTCACTTATGAAGAGTGTGCGAGGCGATAGCCTGGAGATTCAGGCTGAGTTCGAGCCGGGTGCTTCCGAAGCTGTGGGCTTAACGGTGCGCAGCGCGCCCGATGGAAAAGAGCAGACTTCAATTACGTTCAACCGGACCAGCGGACAGCTCTTTGTGGAACGTGAACGCTCCAGCCTGAGCCCGGATGTGGAGCGCGGAACGCAGGGGGGAGCGCTCGCGCTCGCCGAGAATGAAACGCTGAAGCTGCAGGTTTTCCTGGACGCCTCGGTTATAGAAATCTTCGCCAATGATCGCGCCTGCCTCACCAGCCGGATTTACCCCTCGCGGTCCGGCAGCCTCGGTATCGGTGTGTTTGCCCGAGGGGGCAATGCCAGATTGAAGGCACTGAGCATCTGGGAGATGCGACCCATTTCTGCAAACAGGTTAACGACCTAGCGCCTTATCCGCTGCGCGAAACCAAGGCATTGCCGCGACAACAAGCGGTTGTCTTGACGGAACATGCGGCTCTATACTTTACACAGGTGGCGCCTACGAGAGCTATCGAACTTTTGGGCGAAATTGACGACCAGCACCGGCTTCGTGCGCAGGTGCCGGAGGGCTTTCCGGCCGGCTCGGTTCGAGTGATCGTTCTGATGCCGGAGGAAGACGGAGCAGGCTTGGCCTGGGCTGGCGGCGTCTCCTCCGAATGGTCGGCGGAAATGAGCGACCCCAAACAGGACATCTACACCCTCGACGACCCCTCGATTAGTGGGGCGCAGACATGAAAAGCAATGTCTGCGCCACCCGCGCGCCAGGATTTAGCGGTAGATTTCCCGCCGGTGCCCGATATCAAAGATCCGAATCTCCTCGGCACCGTCGTCAATCCGATAGAGAACGCGGTAGTCAGCGATTCGAATCCTCCATCCTTCCTTGAGCTTGCCTCGGAGAAGTTTCGCTCCTGGAGGGCGAGGATTTGCAGACAATGAAAGGATCGCATTGTCGATCTTCTGGATGATAGGTTTGGGGAGCTTTTCAAGCTTCTTCGCTGCGTGACCGTCGATTAGGACGCGGAAGCTCACAATTTGCCAACTCGTTTCAGGCGCTTGCGAACTTCAGCATAGTCAAGCAGATTTTTGGAATTGTTTTCGGCGCGGTCGAGGGTCAAGGCGTCCTCGAGGTCCTCGATTCGGCGCAGCAAGCGGCGATAGTGCGATCTCCGTACCAAGAGCAGATCGTCTTGCCCGCTCTTGCCCACAGTGACCCGTGCTTTGGTATTCGCCATGAAACGGATTTTACCATCCGAACCAGAGCCTCGGCTAGTTCAATTTGAGCCGCCGGCGTATTTCTTGGCTGGAAATCCCGTCTTCTTTCGTATGCCGCGACCGCTCGATTAGTGGGGCGCAGACATGAAAAGCAATGTCTGCTCCACCCGCGCAGGCCGCCCTTCATTCTGACTCCTGACCTCTGACTTCCGCTCTACGCTTGCTGCGGCGCGGAGGTTGACGGCTTCATGTCGATGTGGCTACGATAGCCACTGGAGGAGTGAAGGCATGATTTCCGTGGGAGTCCGTGAGCTCAAGAACAGTCTGACGCGTTATCTGCGGCTTGTCGATCAGGGCCAAGCGTTGCTCGTGACCAACCGAAACCAGGTTGTGGCCGTATTGAAGAAACCCGACCGGAACTCGGCCCCTACCCTGGAAGAAAAACTCGCCGCCTTGGTGGCGGAGGGAAAGCTGCTGCCGGCGGCGAAGCCCGGACCTTTCAAACCGTTCAAGCCCGTACGCGTGAAAGGACAGCCCGTCTCCAAAACGATCATCGAGGACCGGCGGTGATTTTCTTTGACGCCAGCGCTGCCGCCAAGAAATATTTCCAGGAAATCGGTTCGGACCGGGTGAACGAGTTGTAGAGTGGCCGGGAGTTCTTTTCTTCGCTGGTCATTCTCCACTGCGAGCTCACCTCAGCCTTGAATCGAAAACGCCGTGAGCGGGCCTTGCCTCGCGGGGCCTACTACACGCTCAAGGAACAAATCCGGGAGGGTCTCAAAAAGATCCAGACGGTGCCTGTCAATGCCGAACTCATCCAGCAATCCCTCAGCCTTCTCGACTCGCATCCTCTCAAGCGCTGGCAACCCGGCTGGCGGTTGCATTCGGGGGCGGTCAGGTGTATGTTCTCGGTCGGGCCGGAGCCCATAATGGTAATTCCGGGTACAATGCCATCCGCCCCGCGAGGCGCATTACACGCTCGACGATAAAAGGAGAGCAATGAAACGGACACTTTTGGCCTTGGCAATTGTGTTTCTTCCAGTGATGATTTTGGCCCAGCAGCCCGGCGCTCCCTCGGAGCGCACACAGATTCCGGCGCGGCGTTCCTCCGAGCAGACGCCTGCTCCACCGCCGCAGACTCCAGCCGAACGTCCTCAACATGAGGAACGCACAACCACAACACAAACCCAACCTTCCACTCCGCCGTCGCAGCCCGAGCCGGCCCAGCCTGGCGGCGCTCCCGGAGAAGGGATCCGGCCCATGCATTTCGATATGGCTGAAGTTCCTCCCGTGGTGACGCACCATGAAGTTCGCGTCGACGGAAAGGTTTTGCGATACACCGCCACGGTCGGCCGCCTGCCCATCAAGGACGCTGAGGGCAAGATCGAGGCGGAGATGTTCTTCGAGGCCTACACGCTGGACGGTGCGGATCCCGCCACACGTCCCGTGACCTTTGCCTACAATGGCGGTCCCGGCTCGGCCACCATTTGGCTGCACATGGGCGCGCTCGGCCCGCGCAAGGTTGTGCTTGAGCCGGAGGGATGGCTGCCGCAGTCACCCTACCGCCTCGAGGACAATCCGAATACACCGCTGGACAAGACCGACCTGGTGCTGGTTGACGCCATCGGCACGGGCTACAGCCGGCCGGCGGACCAGAATGCGGCGCGCAAGTTCTGGAACATGAGCGGCGATATCGAGGCCTTTGGTGAGTTCATCCGCATTTACATCTCACGCTACGAGCGCTGGTCGTCGCCGCTCTACCTTTTCGGCGAGAGCTACGGGACCACTCGTTCCGCGGGACTCGCCGGATACCTCAACGATCGCGGCATCAATTTTAACGGAATCGTGCTGCTCTCCACCGTACTGAACTTTGAGACTTTGTCCACCTCGTTTACCAATGATGTGCCTTACCCCATGCTTCTCCCGTCGTTCACATCCATTGCCTGGTATCACAGGAGGCTGCCGCCCGACCTGATGCAGGAGCCCAATCGCGCGCGGCAGGAATCGATGCAATTCGCCCTGGGCGAATACACGCAAGCCCTGGCTTCCGGCGACGCGCTGACCCCGCCGGAGCGGGAGAACATCGTCGACAAACTGAATCGGTACACAGGCATCTCCAAGCAGGTGATCGAGTGGTCGAACCTGCGTATCGACGTTCGCACCTTCACTCACTTCCTGCTCGCCGATCAGAGGCTGCGCGTTGGCCGCCTGGACGGCCGCTTCAAGGGGCCGGATCCTGAGGGCTTCATGGATACGCAGTTCTTTGATCCCTCCAGCGCGGAAACCGGGCCGCCGTTCACCAGCGTCTTCAACGACTATGTGCGCCGCGAGCTGAACTACAAGGTGGACATGCCCTACTACGTCTCTGGGGAGCAGTCGGGACTGTTCCAGTGGAGCATGAATCCTCCATCACCATCCGGCCGAGGCGGCGGCCGCCGGCCTGCGATGGAGACTGTCACCCCGCTGCGGGAAGCCATCGTGAAGGACCGCTATCTGAAAATCCTGAATATGGAAGGTTACTACGATCTCGCCACGCCCTATCTCGCGGCCTGGTATACCTTCGACCACCTTGACCTGCCACTGGAGTTCCGAAAAAACATCTCGCACGCCCAGTACGAGTCGGGACACATGGTGTACCTGGACTCGAAGTCCCACGCCAAGATGAAGCAGGATTTTGCCAACTTCATAGAGGCAACGACGAGGAGATAGAATAAAGCTATCGGACTCCCGCCAGCTACAGCGAATCGATGAAAATCAGGTAGGAGGAACCCCAGAGGCTGGTGGGAATCGATCCCCGGGGCTGGGCGGTGATGATGATGTTGAACGCCCGCGGCGAGGACGCAATCTCCGACAGCAGGGTGTGGGTGGAAACACCGGTCGTTGGCTCGATGAGCGCCAGGGCCTCGAGCACGGGATAGATGATCTCCTGGGAGGGCGCCATAGGGGTTTCGAACCCCTCCGTGAGGAATTGCATCTGCGCGTCGATTTCATAGAAATGCCACGCCAGGCAGGCACAGAAGGTGACGGCCTTTTCAAACTTCGCCTCGAGACTTGACTCGGCCCGGGGCAATCGCGCGTCAAAGACCAGCAACAAACGGCGCTCGTCTTCGCGGGTAAATTCCCGCACCTTCACGGCCTGCGCCTTCGCCGTCGCCTTCCAATCCACATGCCGCGCCGAGTCGCCCTCTTGGTAGTCACGTATGGCGTAGAGGTCGTGACCTCGTCCCTTATAGAAGCTTTCCATCTCGCCACCGATCAGTGGAAGGATCTCGTAAAACTCCTCCGTGGGCTGTATGTTGGGCAGTACAAGGATCTCCTGCTTGGTGGGGACTTCATGGGACTTACGGAGGAAGCCGAAAGGAAACTTGCTACCTACGCGAAAGCCCTCCTGAGTGTAGCGGCCACGGCGCGGGAAAGTGATTTCAACGTGCTGCGTGACGGAGGAGCGGTGAGGAATGTAAGGGACGTAGACCGGCGCCTCCAGGATTTGCCGCGGCCGCCGACCCAAACTCTTCTTGCCCTTTTTCCTATCTGCATCACGAGCCGAGACCGTGACGGAAAAGGAAGGAAAGACCCACTTCAGATTGCTGACCGTCAGCCGGGAAATCATGGGCTGTTCGGAAAAGACGTGGTCGGGTAGAACAAAATCCAGCTCCAGTTGCGATAGGACGATTTGCGAGAGGACGCCTGAAACCAGGATGGCGGCAAGTAGACTGGCCAGAATGATGAAGAGAAGGTTGTTCCCTGTGTTCAAGGCCGCGATTGAGATTACGGCAATGATGATGAGATAGAGCACCCCTTCGCGAGTGAATTCGTACTCGATCTTGACCAGCCAACGCTCCAGGGCAGTCCGCCGCGCCAGATAGGGGACGACCTTGACCGCAACAATCCCGGCCAGTAACAGTGAGCTGGCCGCGGCCCAGACGGCCGCCCCCACCCGGCCGGCTTCTGTGAGCGCCGTCGAATAGAGCGCCAGGAAAAAAGCCATGCTCAGCCCGAGGAGACCCAGATAAAATCGTCGCCACCCTGGGTGGTCGGTGCGCGCCCACTGCCGGCAAACTCGAAGCCGTAAGTCTCCCCAGGCGCTGCCGGTCGTTGAATGAGGAAGCGTGCTCATCTTCTGGGATTGTAGCGTATCCAGGGCCTAGAAGTCAGGAGTCAGAAGGTAGGCAGTAGGTGGTGGGCGGGGGCAATCCAGAATCCAAAATCTGAAATCCAAAATCCCCCGGCGCCTCGCAACCGCTTTTCAATGATTCAATGACTCAATGGATCAATCACTCAATGCCCTTGTGCCCCTAGCACCGTCTTTTCAAGGGCCGAAAGCTGACCCGCCGCGGCAGGACAGCTAAGGGCTGTCGACTGTAAACTGTGAACTGCCGACTGCCTTTCTACAACGGAACAGGAGTAGACTCGATGATTCCTTCCAATATGGCTTCGGTCTGGTCGGATTTCTTGAGGGTGGAGATATAGCGCGAACTCACCACGCACCGGTGAGAAAAGACGGGGAGAATAAGGCGTTTGAAATCGTCGGGGATACAATAGTTGCGGCCCTCGAGGAAGGCAAGGGCCTGCCCAGCGCGGTAGAGCGACATGGACCCTCGCGGGCTCACTCCCAGGCTAAGGTATTCATGCTGCCGGGTCTTCTCCACGATGGCCAGCGCATAATTCACAAGCTCTTCATCCACCTTCACCCGGCGGACTTGGTTCTGAATTTCGACGACCTCAGCCCCCGTCATCACGGGCCTGATGTTTGCCAGCGGGTCGGATTGGGCAAAGTTCTGAAGGATCTCCTTCTCGCTATCGGCGCTGGGGTAACCGATCTTCAACCGCATCAGGAAGCGATCGAGCTGGGATTCGGGGAGCGGATAGGTTCCGTGGTGCTCGATAGGATTCTGAGTGGCCATCACCATGAAGGGTTGAGGCAGCAGCGTGGTGCGGTTGTCCACTGTCACCTGGTTTTCATTCATGGCTTCCAGCAGGGCACTCTGGGTTTTGGGCGTAGTGCGGTTGATTTCGTCGGCCAAGACGATATTGGCGAAGATCGGCCCCGGGCGGAACTCGAAGCGCTGGGTCTGCTGGCTGAAAATGCTGATGCCGATGACGTCCGACGGGAGCATGTCCGAGGTGAACTGAATGCGGTGGAAGGCACAGTTAAACGAGCGGGCCAGGGCATGCGCAAGCGTCGTCTTCCCGACCCCCGGGACATCCTCGATGAGCAGATGGCCGCGCGCCAACAGACCCACGAGCGCGAGTTGAATCACCTCATCCTTACCCCGAATGACGGATTGGACGGATTGTTGCACCCGCGTAAGGAGATCGGGGGCCACCGCTGCTTGATCGCTTACAATCGCTTTTCCCATTTGATATGTTCGCTGGCGTCGTCGCCTTTGGCGGGGCTAGACCGACGCCCGGAAATTTGCTATGTTTGATGACGCTGCATGGGCGGTTAACTCAGCGGTAGAGTGCTATCCTCACACGGTAGAAGTCAGAGGTTCGAATCCTCTACCGCCCACCATTACGGCTGAGCATTTCCCACCCTGGTCATTCTACCTAAAGATCGAGGTCCCTTTCAATGAAATCGATTTCCTTCACCCGACGCCAATTCATTTGCCAATCCGGAAAAGCTGGGATGGCGCTGGCAACGGTGTGGTCCACGCCGGCACTGACGGCAGGTTCTGCGCCGGTGTCCTTGCCCGACAATGCGTCGCCCAGTGGAGAAGCAGCCAGATTGAGAGATTTGTTCCTCAATCCCCCCCATTCAGCCCGATCTATGACCCGGTGGTGGTGGTTTGGTGGAGCGGCCACGCCGCAGGAGATTACACGTGGACCCGCCGGCGGCTGGCAGGCCTTCGTCGCCTAGTCCCAAGCCCCTAGCCCCTGTTCTTCATTCCCCACCCACCACCTACTAACCGCCTTTCTTTTCAACAACATTCCCGCCTTTAACGGCTAAGTATATTTGTTTTCATAGACATTCCAGCTTTGGCCCGACCTTTTCCACGGCGATCCTTTGTTTTCATAGAGATTCCCGCGTCGGTCGTTCACTTTTTAAAGTTGCTTCCGTCGTCGTGGCAGAGGGGAGGTGATGACATATTGTCGCATTGGAAAGAACGATGGATCCCTCATCCCTGGGATCCCTACGGCCATGGCAGAACAGCCAAACATCATGCTCTAGGCTATCATGTTAAGCATAGGTTGTCAAGAGTTCTTTTCGGTTCTTTTCGGTCCTTGTCGCCCAAGAACCGCAGACCTCAAAGGCGGAGGTCTGGAAAGCGCCGGGATAAACCGGCAGGAAGCAGAGAATGAAAGATTCTCACGAGGAAGGAGTAGCGATCCACTCGGCCCCGAGTTTTGTGCTGGGCGTCGTGAGGCGCGCAGTGAAGCGTAAACAGGGGAATAGGTGGGCTGGGTATTGAGCTTCGAAAACGCGCAATCAGGACGCCGACGCTATCAGACCAGCGGAAGGCAACATGGTCAGGGAC
>JBEKUR010000027.1:0-46134 GCA_049514855.1 Terriglobia bacterium | reverse complement strand
CATCTGGTTATCGCCAACGAAATCGGCGCGCTGGAGATCGCCGCTCTCGGCAAGCGCGAAGGCTGGTTTTACGCCCCCATTCTGGCTGTCCAAACTGATTTTCAGACTGAGCCTCCCTGGGTGCAGCCGGAAGTCGATGTCTATTGTGTAGCCAGCGAGGAGGCGCGGTCTCAGCTTGTACAGTGGGGAATCTCGCCCAACCGGATTCTGGTTTGCGGCATTCCCGTTGATCCGGTTTTTGGCATCCCATCTGACAAGACCGAGCTTCTGCGCGCCCTGGGATTGGACGGCCAGCGACCTATCGTGCTGGTGATGGGCGGGGGAATGGGGCCGGCGCCGCTGGACGCCATTGTCGAAAGCCTGGAGTTGTGCGGGTTTCCTCTCCAGGTACTGGTGGTGGCTGGTCACAACCGCAAGCTAAGGCAGGCCCTGGAGCTTTTGCGGCGCAAGGTCACGCTTGACCTGCAGGTTTTTGGCTGGGTGGATACCATTCCGGAGTTGATGGCAGTGGCAGACCTTCTGATCACCAAGCCGGGTGGGCTGACCACCGCGGAAGCGCTTTCGGCCGGGCTGCCCATGATCGTGACCCATCCCATTCCAGGACCGGAGGAGCGGCACGTCCGTTACCTCGAGCAGCAGGGCGTGGCAGTCCAGGCTAAAACTCTGGAGGAAATTCCCCAGCTCGTAACGCGAATGCTCAGCAAGCGGGAGAACCCCGCCGAGATGAGCCGCCGGCAGAGGGATTTGTCCCGGCCTGATGCCGCCCGTGCCATCGCGCAGGTTGGCCGGGCGCTGCTCGAAAAGAGCACCTACATCAACCTGCTGGCCACGCCGCCGTCGCGTTCCGGGGAATCGACGTATCTGATGTGAGGGAAGTAGTCAGTCATCAGTTTTCAGTTGTCAGTGTTTCGTCAACTGATGGCTGATAACTGATAACTGATAACTGAAAATGCTATCCAGCATCCGCAACCTTGTTGAGCGTGTCGTGATCGGCGAATCCGTTCCCGGCCTCGTTCGCTGGGGGAAACACCTTCCGCGTCCGGTGGTCCAGGGCCTCCAGCGAGATTCGTTTCGCGAATTGGTGCGCTACGCGGCACAGCGCCAGAAGTTCTTGAAGCGCAAGCTGCGGGAAAACGGTATTGAGCCGGGCGGCGTCCGCCGCCCGGAAGACCTGGGGAACATCTTCACCACCCCCGAAGACCTGCGCAACCTGCCGGCGGAAGATTTCATCTGCCGGGAACCGCAACTGGTATTTGAAACCACCGGCACCTCCGGAGGCCCCAAGCGCGTTTATTTCACTTACGACGAGTTGGAGTTCTCGGCCCGTTACGAGGCCGCGGCCCTGTGGGAAAACGGCGTGCGGCCGGGCGACCGGGTAGTCTGCACTTTCGACGCAGCCTATTGGATCACTAGTTGGGTCACATTTTTCGCCTGTAAGCGCATAGGAGTTTTCTGTTCGGCGACCGGCAAGCCGCACCCGCGCGAAGTCTATTCGCGAATGCCTCTCTACAAGTACAACGTCATTGTTGCCGACCCAACTTGGCTGGTGAGCCTGAGTGAGATGGCGGAAAAGGAAGGCATCTTTCCACTCAAGTTGATCTTTGCCGGCGGCGACCGCATGACGGAGGTTTATCGGAACTACGTCGAGAGCGTCTGGAAGTGTCCCGTGATCCTCGGCTACGGATCCACCGAGCAGGGCGGCGGAGCAGGAATGGAGTGCCTGAGGCACGATGGCTACCATGTGGATGAGTTCAACTTCCTTTTTGAAATCGTGGATCCCGACCCCGAGGGTTATGGCGAACTCGTGGTGACCACGCTTTCGCGGCGCACCATGCCGCTGATCCGTTACCGCGTGCGTGATGTGACAAGGTTCCTGGAGGAACCCTGCTCTTGCGGCGCCACCCTGCGCCGCATTGCCAAAATCCACGGCCGGCGCGACGAGATGGTGGTGATGGGCGCCGGGAACATGTACCCTGAAGTTTTCGAGCGCGTGCTCCACGATGTGGAGGGGGCTTCCGAAAATTGGCAGGTAGCGGTCCGGCAGGAAGGCATCCACGACATCCTGGAATTCCGGCTCGAGTTGGCGAACGGGATTAACCCTGCCACGGTCGAGAATGCCGTCCGCAAGAACCTCGAAGCTCGCTACCCGGACGTTTGGGCCAACTACCTCTGCGGGATGTACCGGCTCGAGTTTCGCATCTTCCCACTGGGAAGCTTGGAGCAAGGAAGGAAACCCCGCCGGCTGGTGGATGAAAGGAGAGGGTAAATAGCAAAAGGGATTTCAAATGGCAAATGTTAAACAATTTGAACTTTGCTCCCGCTTCGCGGGACGATTTGCCATTTGAAATCGCCCTACGGGTTTGAGTGCACTTACGATGGTCAATCACATGCCAAATAGAGACAACACGCTGCCGGGCCCGATTGTCTTTACCGACTTTGATGGGACGATCACTCAACTCGATGTGACGGACGAGATGCTGGCGCAACTGGCGCATCCTTCCTGGCAGGAGGTCGAACAGGCATGGACGCGTGGATCGATCGGCTCGCGGGAGTGCCTGGAGCGGCAGATCGCGCTCGTGGACACCTCGGCGGAGGAACTCCACGCCTTAATTGACGCGGTTCCCATCGACCCGTCCTTTACCGCCTTCTACCGCTTCACGCGGAAGCGAGGCATTCCGCTCTACGTGCTGAGCGAGGGGTTCGACTATGTGATCGTGCGAATCCTGAAGCGGGCCGGTGTGAACGGGCCGGTCCGAAACGGTACTCACATGTTCTCGAGTGCGCTGCGGCTCGAGGGCCGCCGCCTGATACCCTCCTTCCCTCATTCGGCGCCGCCCTGCGAGCATGGCTGCGCCACCTGCAAAGCGGCACTGATTCGGCGGCTCGGCAAGGGAAAGCATCCCGTCATCTTCGTGGGTGATGGGCTCTCCGACCGGTTCGCAGTGGATGAGGCGGACGTGGTCTTTGCCAAGCGACAGTTGCTCGCCTATTGCCAGGAGCACGGCAAGGCGTGCCACCCCTTCGATACCTTTGCGGAAGTCGAGCAGGCCATCGCTCTGTTGATCGGTCCAGGAGAGGCGGCGAAGCGTTTCAGGTGTCAGGTGTCAGGTGTCAGGTGTCAGGGTCCAGAAACGAAACCTGGCACCTGATCGCGGGACCAGGACGAGGTCGCAGTCATTCCCGCGAAAGCGGGAATCCACTTTGCAAGCTCTCGGCAATGCTCTGCAAACGGAATGGGAAGAACAGGGCAGGAGCAGCAAAAATGAGAAATTAGGGAGTGGAAGTATCCTCCCACTTACAGAACGACAGGCTTTTGCTCTTCGACCTTCGACTGTCGACTTTTGACTGTCGTTTCATTCTTCCGCGGAGGCAATAATCCATTGGCGATTTCCGGCGCAACCACGAGAACTACAGAGCTGTTGGAACTCGAAAGGAAGTATTGCTCCTTCGGTGATACGGTCCACTACCTGGAGCCTCCGAAGATCTTCGTCGATTGTGAGGGCAGCTACCTTTACGACGAGCACGGCACGCCCTATCTCGATCTCCAGATGTGGTATTCGGCGGCAAGCTTCGGCTACAAGAATCGCAGGCTGGGCGAGGCGCTGAAGCGGCAACTGGACCGGCTCCCCCAGCTTGCCTGCCAGTACCTGCACGCGGAGAAGGTGGAAGTGGCGGCGCGCATCGCTCAATACTGCGAGCAGCGGTTCGGAGTGAAAGGGCGCGTCCAATTCAACGTAGGCGGCTCGCAAGCCATTGAGGACTCGCTGAAGATTGTTCGGAATTATACCGGCAAGAACTTGATGTTCGCTTTTATGGGCGGCTATCACGGACGGACGCTTGGCGCCTCCGCCATCACCTCGAGCTACCGCTACCGGCGCCGCTACGGCCACTTCGGGGACCGCGCCCAGTTCGTCTTTTATCCCTACTGCTTCCGCTGCATTTACGGGCTGAAGCCTCAAAGCTGCAACCTGTATTGCCACGACCAGTTCTCCCGGCTGTTCGATAATGAGTATCACGGCGTGTGGGACGCCAAGGCGCAGAGCCCCGAGTACGGCGCCTTTTATATCGAGGCGGTGCAGGGGACAGGCGGCTATGTGATTCCGCCGCGGGACTACTTCCAACGCCTCAAGCAAACCTGCGACCAGCGCAAGATCCTGATCGTCGATGACGAAATTCAGATGGGCTTCTATCGCACCGGCAAATTCTGGGCCATCGAGAATTTTGGCATTACGCCGGACATTATCGTCTTTGGCAAGGCGCTTACCAACGGCCTGAATCCTATCTCCGGCATTTGGGCGCGCGAAGAACTGATCACGCCGGAGCTTTTCCCGCCCGGCTCCACCCACTCTACTTTCTCCTCCAATACCCTGGGCACGGCAGTGGCGCTCGAGACGCTCAAGATGCTCGAGGAAGAAGACTACGAAAGGTTGGTGAACGATAAAGGCGCCTACTTCCTCGCCGGGCTCAAGGAACTGCAAAGCCGCTTCCCGGGCATCATCGGAGACGTGGATGGGCTGGGGATGGCGCTGCGCCTCGAGGTTTGCAAGGCGGACGGCGTCACGCCGGACCGCGACCTCACTGACCGCATTTTCGCCGAGGGCCTGAAGGGCGACCTCGAGATTGCCGGGCGTAAGTACGGCTTGGTGCTGGACGTGGGAGGTTACTACAAGAACGTCTTCACCCTGGCCCCCTCATTCACCATTTCACGCGAGGAGACAGACTTGGCTCTCGAGTTGCTCACCCAACTCTTCGGCCGCTGCCATCCATAGTTTAGAGTCCCCTCTCGGGGCGGGATGTCATTGCGAGCCCGCCGAGATGTCATTCCGATCCCGCCAAGATGTCATTCCGAGCGCAGCGAGGAATCTCGCTCTGGCTTGTGCCGCCGGATGGCGGAGACGTCGTTTTGCTTGACATAAAGCTTCTGCTTGTATAGTGTAGCGATACGCTATACACTAGAAAGGACGGAGAGTGATCGAGAGCATAAAACACAAAGGGCTTAAACGGCTGTACGAGCAACACGACCGCAGCGGAATCCGGCCCGATCTGGTGGATAAGGTGCGGAAAATTCTTTCCGCCTTGGAAGCGGCGGACGGCCCCGGCGATATGGCCCTCCCCATGTTCCGGTTTCACCCGCTGACAGGCGACCGGCGCGGCACGTACTCAGTCACGGTTAAGGCCAATTTGCGCGTTACCTTCAGCTTTCACCAAGGAGCCGCTTGCGACGTGGATTTAGAGGATTATCACTGACAGAGGACAAATCATGCCGATGAAAAAACCCAACCATCCCGGCGATCTTATCCGGGATTGTCTTGATGAGCTAAAGATCAATGTTACGGACGGCGCTAAGGCGCTCGGCGTGACGCGTGCGACCCTTTCCCGCCTTCTGAACGGCAAGGCCAGCGTATCCCCGGAAATGGCCGTGCGTCTCGAAAAGGCGCTCGGCAGTTCGGCGGGCTTTTGGCTTCGGCTTCAACTTAACTACGATCTGGCACAGATACACGCACGAAGCGGAAAAATTCAGGTGCGCCGCCTTGCTACGCCGTCGCAACTGGCGTTTTGACCCTGTGGGTTATCGCAGTCATGCACGGACGGCGCAGCCCTCGCGTGATGGCGATGTGTGGATATGTACGATCCCCCGCACCCCGGCGAGATAGTCCGGGAGGACTGCCTTAGGGCGCTCGATCTGAGCGTGACCGAGGCGGCGAAGGGCTTGGGCGTCACGCGCAAGACTCTCTCGTCGATTCTCAACGGCCGCTCCGGCGTCACGGCGGAAATGGCGCTGCGGCTGTCCCAGGCGTTCGGGAGCACGCCGGAGCACTGGTTGCAGATGCAGCTTGCCTACGATCTGTGGCAAGCGAAGCGCCGCGCCAAGAAGCTGCACGTCAAGCAGTTCTTCGCCACGGCGCCGGGCTAACGGACGGCCTTACGGTTGTTGCGCGCGGGTGGCGCAGACATCGTTTTTGTGATGTCTGCGAATTGTGCTTTCCCTCTCGCTGCGGCCTCATCACCGTCAACCATTCGTCGGTTCTATCGCGATAATTTGTGTGCAGATAGCCGTTGGTGAAGTTCGCGGCGTAGCACAGCCATGCGGAACGGCCGTCCTTGCTGATGAACTTCGAGGGGATGTTGACGAAGTACCCTTGCTCCCCGAAATGACGCATATAGACCGCCAGTTTCCACGGACCGGTGATGCGGTCGGACTCCAGAATGTAAGTGTTGAATTTTGAAATCGTGTTGCCGCCGTCCGTAATTACCAGCAGGAATTTCTTCAGGGGCGCGTTGTAGGTCATGGTGACGCAGCCGGCGTTGTTGTTCCAATCCACCAGCGGTTTGATCCTGGAAAAATCCCGCGTCCAGATGGGCCGCCCGGAAGCATCATGGCCGCCGAAGAATTCATACTTCGCGGCGTCGTTCATGTTCTGGATGCTGGGCGTGACGCGACCCATGTAGATCTGGTCGGCGGTAATCCAACTGAGGTTGGCATCTCTTGGTTTGGGGTCGGGGTCGGCGGCGCCCTGGCCTACCAGATAGGCTTTGCCGTCGGGCGAGTATTGTATGTTTTTCCCAAAATCCACGAAATGCGGTGCGCCCATCTTCACCTTGCCGCCGGGTTTCGCCGGCTCGCCGAAGAGCGGCTGAGAAGGCGTATGCGGCGTGTCATGCCAAGTCTTGCCGAAATCAGTCGAGTATCGGAAACCCACGAAAGGTCCGAGCACATCCCAGTTGAGCCCTTTGCCAGGGGTCTCGATGAGGCAATAGGTGCCGTAGTACCACACCCCGTTGTACACGAGGCTGCCGCAGGGATAGCGCCCTCCGCAGGGCGCCGGGTTTCCTGGATAGACGCCCACATTGACGATCTTGAGGTTCAGCGGATCGTCGCCGACGATGGTGGCGTGGCCGGTGGTCGCTTTTTCACCCCCGGAGCTTGACTGGACACCGCCGACACTACCGTCGGTCCAGGGTGAGTACATGTTACCGTCGGAGGCCCACGACGGATACCAGGTGTCCGCATTGGCGTAACGAATGTGCCTGCCCGTGAAGGCAATGCCCACAATTGAAGGCGAAGGTTCGAAAGGACAGTCTGAGGGCGGCTGGGAAGGCCAGACGCGGTACGTTGTCTCGGCTCCTGCCGCCAGCCCAAGCCCCACCATAACCGCGATCAATAGTTTTGCACGCATGCTCGTATCCTCACTTTCCCTGCAGGATTATTGGGGACGCGAACGAATAGGTTCCGGAGCCAATCGCATATACAGCAGCGTCGCCTTCCATGCGGATGAATTTGACGCCGGTGGAGCTGCCGGCGGGTTTGCGGCTCTCGGTCACTGCCTCTGCCTCCTCCGCCGGCACATAGACCGTCGCGGTGGCGTTTGGCGGCACCGCGATGTCCCACTGGAATTTGCCGCTTTGAAGCTGCCAGTGGCTCGCGACCCTGCCTTGCGGCGAGTCGAGAGAGCCCTTGGCATACGTCAGACCCGGAATCGGATGCGGGCGCATCACAATGTTCTTGAAACCGGGATGCTCTGGATCGTAGTTGATGCCGGCAAGACTCTGGAAGAACCACGTGTTGAGGTCGCCCGTCTGAATCAGCAGGGCTTCGCTATTCATGCCCGGGTCGCGCGTATCCATGTCCCAACGCTCCCAAATCGTGCTGGCGCCTTTGGAGATCATGTAGCCCCAGCTCGGCCGCTCGGTGCGCGTGGCGATGCTAAGGGCCACTTCCGGGTGACCTGTCTCTGTCAACGTTTCCATCAACCACTGCATACCCACCAGGCCCACGGTGAGATACCCGTGGTGCTGAACCATGATGTCATCGACCAGATTCTGTATAACCTTGGGGCGAAGGTCTTCAGGGACCAGCCCAAACGCCAGCCCGAGCACGTAGGAAGTTTGGGTTTCACTCTCGTACTTGGCGGTCTGGCGATCGAGGAACCGGTTATTAAAGCCCTCGCGGATTTTGGCGGCCACATCGGCGTACTGTCTTTCATCCTCAGCCCTGCCCAGGCGTTGCGCCGTCCGTGCCATGAGCCTCGCATTGAGATAACAGTAGGCCGTTCCAACCAGGGGGCGGCTGGTGGACCCGGTATCCGGATGGCGGGCATCCATCGATGAGGTATCGCACCAGTCGGCATATTCAGATTTATCGAGGGTGTAGTCGGGCTTCAGTTGGCGGAGGCAAAAGTCTACCCAGTTCTTCATGGCGTCGTAATTCGCTTCCAGGATGCGACGGTCGCCGTAGTACGAGTAATGCCAATCCGGCACGATCGTGAGCACGCTGGGCCACACGATGTCGCCGCTGTAGAAAGCCCAGTAGGCGGGTGAAACGTCGGATTGCTTGCCATCGGGCTGCTGGTCAAGCCGGATGTCCTCGAGCCACTTGTCGTAAAAGGCGGCCACGTTGAAGTTGAAGGCTTCGCCTTCGGAGTCCTTCGAAGGGTCGCCGAGCCAGCCCTGCCGTTCGTCGCGGTCAGGATCTAACGGCACCCCATTACGCAGGAACATGCGCTGGCCCCAGCGTATGTTGCGATAGATATGGTTGAGCAGCGGGATCGAGCACTCGAAGGTCCCGACTGGATCAAGGCTGTTTTCCACCACCAGGCCTTCGAACTCGTCCGCGGTGACTTTCCCGGGCAGTCCTGTGACTTCCACCCGGCGAAATCCCTGTCCCCGGAATCGTGGGCTCCATGTTTCGACACCCGCGCCCTTAAAAACGTACGAATCGGTGGCCAGCGCGCTGCGGTTATCCTGGGAGCGAAGTGAACCGTCGGGGTTGAGGCTGTAGGCCTGCCGCATCTTGACCACGGTGCTGGCGGGGGCGGAAGCACGGAGGCGAACTTGACCATAGAAGTTCTGCCCAAAATCGACCAGGTAGACGCCCGGCTTGGTCTGACTAATCGAGACGGGCGCGAGCGCTTGGGTAATCCGGGTGGGTTCGAGCATCTGGGCCTCGAGAGGCCCGCCGGGCGACTGGACCAGCTCCACCTTCTGCCAGCGCGCGTCGTCGAATCCCGGCTTGTCCCAGCCCGGCATTTCCTTGCGGGCGTCATATTCCTCGCCATCGTATTCGTTATTGGTGCGAATTGGGCCCTCCGTCGTGATCTTCCAATCGTCGTCACTGACCAATTGCTGGCGTGAGCCATCCGCGTACTCAATCTCCAGTTGCAACAGGAGCTTGGGGTAGCCGTAGGTCTTGAACCTCGTCGGAGGACCCTGCTTGCCTCTGGGCGCGAAAAACCGCCCGTTCCCCAGAACGACGCCCAGAGCGTTCTTGCCCGGCCTGAGCTGGCCCGTGACGTCAAACGTGACGTAGAGGATTCGCTTCGAGTATTCGGTCAGGGCCGGATCCATAATGTGATCGCCGACCTTCGCGCCGTTGAGATAGAGGTCGAAGAAACCCAGCCCCGAGAGGTATACAGTGGCGCCCTTGATCTGCGTCCGGGCCTGAAACTCGCGGCGCAACATGCGGGCGGGAAGGCGGTTGCGCGCCGGATCCTCAGGCCGCGTCTCGTCTCCACGATCCAGTCCGATCCATTTGGCTTTCCAGTCGTCCGCATGAAGCAAACCCATGCTCCACATCGCCGCTTCACTCCATCCAGAGACTCGACCATCCTGGTCCCAAACGCGGACTTTCCACCAGCACCTCTGGCGCGATTCGAGACCCTTGCCGGCGTAGACCACGTTGATGGATTGATCAGAAGCGACCTTGCCCGAGTCCCAGAGGTCACCGTTGCCAGCACGCAAGGCATGTTCTGTCGCCCCCACGAGGATTTGGAAGGCAGTTTGTCTCAGGCCGCGACCGGCGTGCGAAGCCGCCTCCAGTTTCCAACTGAGCCTGGGACTGCTGCGGTCAATGCCAAGGGGGTTCTTGAGGTACTCGCAACGCAGGTCCGCCGGGCGCAACGTGGACGCTGCCCGGAGTGAGTGCGCGGAGAATATCGAAACAACGATCAATGAGTAAGTTAGGATGCGATTCATGCAGGCCTCAAGCCAATGCCGGGCGGAGGGTCACCTTAACGCATTCAATCACCGACGTTGCCGGCTCGAGCCCGGGCGACGAAGCTTCGAGCCGGATTTCGCCCGGCTCCTTTGAAGACTGCACAATGACCATACAAAGCCCATTAAAGGCCCGGCGTTTGTGATTCTTATCCGGCTCGTGGCTGCTTGGATCCCCGTTGCCCACCCCGATGACTTTGCCTGTGCCCGAAAGCTTAAACATGATCTCGTTGTCAGCAACCGGCACTATGCGGTCCTCTTTGTCCAGCACCCGCACTTCGACGAGCGAAACGTCCTGCCCATCCGCCAGGATCTCTTGCCGGTCCGGCCGCAAGAGGATCTTTGCAGCCCCCCCAGCCGTTTCCTGTCTGGCAACCAACACCTGTTGGCCGCCCCTGTAGCCCCGAGCTTCAAGCGTGCCCGGCTTGTAGCGGACCTTCCAGGCCACGTGCGAATAGCGAGGCACCTCCTTGACTCCGAGACTCCCGCCGTTTAAGAACAGTTCGACCTTTTCGAGGTTACTGTGGCACCAGACGTCGATTTCCTGCCCCTCTTTGCCAGGCCAGTTCCAGTGAGGGAACAAGTGCAACACCGGCCTTTCGCTCCACCACGCCTGATAGTAGTAGTAGTTGTCCTTCGGGAAGCCGCAGGTATCTATAATCCCAAAATGAGAGTTGATGCAGGGCCACTCATAGGGCGTGGGTTCGCCCCGATAGTCGAAGCCGGTCCAGACGAAGCCCCCGGCTAAGAAACGCCGCTCGGCGTAAATCTTCCACCACTCCTCAGCCGTGGCAGCCCACTCGGGAAAGTTCTCATCATAAGCACTGACATACCCTTGCTCTTTATCGTTTGCGTAGATCCCGCGAGTGGAGACGGTGCTTCCTACTTCCGTGCCAATCATGGGTTGCGTCGGAAATCTCTGGTGGAAATCGTCAATCTCCGGGCCGTGCTTGTAATTGAAACCCTGAACATCGACGACTCCGGAGACCCCCCGGCCCCACGCGTCGTCCATAGCAACACTGACGGGGCGGCTCGGGTCGAGGCGCCGCACGAGGCGCTTCATGGTTGTGACAATGCGTGCCCCACGCTCGGTCCCTTGTTCCGGCTCCTCGTTTCCCAGCGACCATAGAATCACGCTCGGGTGGTTGCGGTCGCGGCGAATCATTTTCTTCAAATCGCTCAGCGCCCCCGGATCCGATGACATCCTCCGGGTCTCGTCCATCACCAGCATCCCGAGCTGATCGCACGCGTCCAGCAACTCTGGTGTGGGTGGGTTGTGCGACGTTCGATAGCCGTTCACCCCCATTTCTTTCAGCTTCTCGATGCGGTAGTACTGAATGCGATCCGGCAGGGCTGAACCCACACCGGCATGATCCTGATGGTTGCAGGTGCCTTTGATTTTTACCGGCTTGCCGTTCAAGAAGAACCCTTCGTCAGCGTCGAATTTAATGGTGCGGATGCCAAACGTAGTTGCGTACTGGTCGGTTGCTCTTCTGTTGTTCGCGTCCTCCACAGTGGTCAATGCACGATATAGATTCCGCTCCTCAAGGGACCACAACAGTGGATGCTGGACCTCAGTCTTGGCCACCAGGGTCAGGTTTGTCCATGGGTCGGCTTGCATAGACTGCGTTTCCACTGCGGCCGCGACGTTTCCATCCTTGTCCACGAAGCGCGAGATCACATTGAAAACTCTCGGCTCCGCACTCTGGTTTTCAACCTCGGTGCTGATCCAGACCACCGCCGCCGCGCCGTGGACTTGCGACCACACAAAGGTTCCCCAGTGCGCAATGTGGAGCGGATCGGCCTTGGTTAGCCACACGTGACGGTAAATTCCTGCGCCTTCGTAGAACCATCCCTCGCCCTGCGTCGCGTCCACGCGGACCACTAGGATATTCTTAGCGCCGTAGTTGAGGAAATCCGTTACATCATAGAAGCAAGGGGCATACCCGCTCATATTCCGCCCCAGAAAATGGCCGTTAAGGACCACCATGCTGTCGCGGAAGACGCCGTCGAACTCGATGGACAGCCGCTTGCCGAGATCGCTCTTCGGGATCTCGAAAGCCCGCCGGTACCAGCCGATGCTCGTGGCCGGGTAAGTCCGATCGAGCGGCTTGAAGCCGTGATTAACTATCCCAGGGTCGTTTTCGAATTCCAGTTCCACCGCCCAATCGTGTGGAAGGTCGATGACGCGCCACTTGCTGTCGTCGAATTTGTCTCGAGAGGGCTCGAAGAGTTCCCCGGATTTGGAGAATACCCCATCGCCTCCGAACCCGAAGTCTTGACCCGGGTCGCAGGCGTGCCCGA
Source organism: Terriglobia bacterium (assembly GCA_049514855.1). Taxonomy (GTDB): domain Bacteria; phylum Acidobacteriota; class Terriglobia; order UBA7540; family UBA7540; genus CAVROP01. The sequence continues at coordinate 33,840 of JBEKUR010000027.1, read as the reverse complement.
GATGGAACCGCCAGCCAAAGTCCAGGAGAAGCCGTTCTCGGGTGCTGCTTGGGTTGTCTCCAGGCTGCACGGCCGCCGGAGTCTGGCTGGATAACGTTGCGGCAGTAGTCGGGATTGCTGATGTGACTCCGGCCGAAACCGCAACACCGCTCTTCAACACCTCACGCCTGGTCCATTTACGCATCTCGCCACTCCCCTATTCACGAATAATTGCCTGCTGACAGCGCTGAGTATTATACGCTCTGTCGGCGGGAAGCCACTCTTGTTCCTTTTCCTAAGGCTGGATGTGCCTGGGCAAAACTACACCTGGCGCGGCGAAGAGTGTTGTACTCAGGGGCGTGAGTCGTTCGTTGAAAAATGCGCAGGGCAGTGAGGCAATTCTGATTTTGGATTGGCTTTCCTCTTTTTCCGGCCGCCTGCTGCCTACTGGATGAGGGCGCGCCTCGCGCCGACGCTGGGTTCGGAACGCCTGCCGGGGGGCGCACCGTTTCTCTTCCCCTTTGGAAGGATGTAGGCTATATATATGAGCCTACAATGTGCGGGTACTCGCTGTCCTTTGAGAAGTCTTGGGCTCAATTTACAGACCTAACCAAGTGGCTAAGTTGTTGATCTTACGCGCCTCGAAATCTGTCTCCGACAGACTGCTAAGGATTGTTCTTGGTACCCAGACCATTGGTAGCTTGGGCGGTGGGTTCGGGTGTTGGCATGTGGCACTGTCCCTCGAAGAAGCCTCCGGGATCAACGACGAGGCAGGGCGTGTAGATTGCGCCGAGGACCACGCCGTGTTCTTTAATCTGCAGCAACTCGGAGGCGTGGATGTTTCCTTTTATTTTCCCGGTGACGCTGATGATGCGGGTGTGGATTTCCCCATCCACTTCACCTTGATCGTGGACCACCACCGTGCCTTCGCATCTAATCTCACCCGTGAAGTGCGTATTAACGCGGATCAGGCCGGACGCGACCTTCATCTTCCCCTCAACCTCCACACCAGGCTCAAGCCACCCTACCCAGTCATCGGGGAGATCCGCCAATTGACGCCGCCGCCTGGACTTTCCAAAGCCGAATGGCATTGTTGCCTCCCACCGGGATCATTGGTTACCCCGGTTGTTCGTAACAGTAAGGTATAACGGAAATAATCAAATGTACATAGGGCAGTGTTAGTGCCTGACGATCAAGTCGTAAATCCTGTTCAAATCTTGCGCCGAAAAATAGCTGATTTCTATTTTCCCCCGGCGCCCGTCGCCAAGGATCTTGACGCGCGTTCCCAGCGTTCGTTCAAGCTCCAGTGCGGCAGCGCGAACGTTGGGATCCACTGGAGGCTTGGACACGGTTTTCTGCGCAGCCGGTTTCATTCCCCGGGACGCCACCATGTTTTCAACCTGCCGAACAGAGAGGCCCCGCTTAGCAATCATCGAGGCAAGCTGCACTTGGGCGGCTTCAGAATCCAGACCCAGGAGCGCCCGCGCGTGGCCGTAAGTGATCTCATCCTTAGAGAGCATCTCCTGGACGCCCGGCGGCAACCGCAACAGACGCAAGGTGTTAGTGACTGAAGAACGATTGATGCCCAGCCGCTCTGCAACCTGCTCGTGGCTGAGATGGTATTTTTCCTGGAGCGCCTGATAAGCGCGGGCCACATCGAGCGGGTTCAAGTCCTGACGGAGCAGGTTCTCGGTGAGAGCTAGTTCAAGGGTGTCCTGATCCGTAAGCTCGCGGATAATGGCGGGAACGGTTTCGAGGCCGGCAAGGCGGGCCGCGCGCCATCGACGTTCACCCACTACGAGCTGGTAGCGGCCCTCGGCCAGGGCGCTGAGGCGCAAAAGAATGGGTTGGACTACCCCGCTGGCGCGGATGGAGTCCGCAAGCTCTTTCAGGGAGTCTTCGGGAAAGGCGTGGCGCGGCTGAAACGGGTTGGGATCGATGCGCTCAAGGCGCACCTGCTCGAGGCCGGACGTGGCCGACTCAACGGTCTGGAGCAGGGCGTTCAGCCCCCGACCCAACGCCTTTCTGGTCATGGTTGATGACCTCCTGTGCCAGTTCAAGATAACTGGCGGCTCCCCTGCAATCGGGGTCATAGAGGAAAATCGGTTTGCCGAAACTTGGCGCCTCGGCCAAACGAACATTACGTGGTATCACAGTGGAGAAAACCTGGCCACCGAAGAAATCCCTCAAATCGTCGCGGACTTGGTGCGAGAGATTGGTGCGCTCGTCGAACATGGTGAGGAGGATTCCCTCCACCGCCAGGTTCCGGTTGTGGGAGCGCCGAATGCGAATCAGCGTGTCGAACAGCTCGGAGACCCCCTCCAGCGCGAAGTACTCGCACTGCACCGGCACGATAACGGAATCCGCCGCTACGAGCGCGTTCAAGGTGAGCAGGTCAAGGGCTGGAGGACAGTCAAGGAGGATGTAGTTAAACTCGTCGCGGAACCCTTCCATCCTTTTCCGTAAGGCTTTTTCGCGCTCGGGGCGGTCCACAAGCTCGATCGTCGCTCCAACCAAGTTTTTGTCTGACGGAATGAGGTGAAGTCCCTCAAGCGCGCACTTCAGGACGAGTTCCCTAAGAGGCACATCGAGCATCAGCGCATGGTATAGGGTCCGGCGCGAGGGATCTTTGGGGAAACCCAGGCCTCCGGTTGTGTTGGCCTGGGGGTCGCAATCCATGACCAATGTCCACATGTCGCGGCTCGCAAGCGCGGCCCCCAGGTTGATGGCAGTAGTCGTCTTTCCGACACCGCCCTTTTGATTGGCGATTGCGATGACTCGTCCCAAAGGTTCCAACCCGAAGAAAGTCAAGGTGAATTTATCAAAGGCCGGGGAATTACGCAAGCAAAAGGCACGAGGTGCAGGGTCGCGTCAAGGTGCCCGAGGGGTAACATCCGAAAGCGGCTCTGCCGCCTGATGTGCGGAAAGGCTTCGCCTTTCCGAGGGCTTCCACCCTGACTAACCTCCTCGGCTCGGCTGGAAGGCTGAGCCTTCCAGCCGAGCCGAGGAGGAGAAGGGACGCGGTTTGCGCCGGAAAGCCGGAGGCTTTCCGCATCCCGCGTGCGCGGGACGGCAGAGCCGCTTTTTCCGCGACTTTGACGCGACCCTACACGGGGTGTTCCACGTGAAACATGCCCTGTGGGAGGCGCCTCCCGGCATCGCCTCTTTCACCCCGAATGACATCCTCAAAACGTTTTCTTCCCCCACCAAATTTCCCCTTGCCCGCCGCTCGGCAAACTGATTCTCCCCACCTCTTTGATCCCGCCGTGAATGTGGCCCACCTCACTGGCCTGATGGTGGCTGAGCCAGAGGAAGATCTCTCCCCCGGATTTCAGGCAGCGCCAGGCCAGTGGCAGAAGTTCCTCCAGATGCCCCACCGCTCGCGCCGTTACCCCATCATAAACCAGCGGTGACTGGCCGCAAGCAAAATCCTCCAGGCGCTCTCTGCGCACTTCAACGAAATTCATTCCACAAACTCGGGCCACCTCTTTGAGGAACGCCCGCTTCTTGGCGACCGGTTCCAGAAGTGTCACCGACAAGTCCGGGAAGATGATCTTCAAGCTCAAGCCAGGAAACCCCGCCCCGCTTCCGATATCCAATAGCCTGCCGTTCAACCCCACCCAACGGCCCAGATAGAGACTTTCCCCAAAATGCCGGGTAACACAACTTTCCCAGTCACGGATGCCCGTCAAGTTAATCTTCTTGTTCCAGCGCAGGAGCAATTCGAGATAAGCGATCAATTGGCTGATTTGATCGCTACTAAGGTTGAGTCCGAACGGTTCGAGCAACTGGCGGACAGTGGCCTCGTCCAGCATCTCCAGCCGATTCTAAAGGTTTTGTAGGGACTGCGCAAGGGGGTTGCGGCCCAGTTGTTTCACGTGGAACAGATCTTCAATCCATCCGCAACGGCATAACTCCCTTTCTTTTGAGCAACATTCCTGGATTTTAGTGCTAACTGCCTTTTTTTCATAGACATTCGCGCTTTCGTCTCCGTTTTCCACAGCGACCCTTTGTTTTCATAGACATTCCCGCTCTGCTCGTTCATTTTTTGAGCCTACATTGTTGGCGGTGAGGCACAGGCAGCGACATATTGTCGGATGGAAAGAAAAAATGACGAAGCCATCTGTGGAGCCTCTTCGGTCATGGCGTAACGGCCTCGCACCATTCACTAGGCTATTATATTAAGCATAGCTTGTCAAGACTTTTTTCTGGCAGGAAGCGGCTGGCGCCCTCGGCTGGGCCGGGCGAGCAGGGCTTAGATACTCCACTGGCCTAGTAGTAGCGCAATGCTGAATATTCCCAAGGTCGGCTTGGCGAATGGTGAGAAAAGAATGGTGCGGAGGGCCGGAATCGAACCGGCACGTCCCTTGCGGGACAAGGGATTTTAAGTGCTCTGCGTGTGTTAGTAAGTTGCTGGTAATAGAGCTGGTTAATTTGGCGAATTGTGAAAGTGTGTAAGGAAGTGTGTAAGTTTTCTCCCCTCTCCTCGCCTTCCATTGCTGATTGCCTTGGTGCATGCCGGATTGCTGGCATGCCAGCATGCTAGCCGTGGTTATCCTTGTAATATTTCCAGACTTCGGCAAACAGGTCGTTGGCGTCGCGGTCGTGGGCGAGCGCATAGGCTTTGAAATCACGCCGCTCGTCGGCGGAGATTTTGAGCTGCAAGGGCACCTTGTCGCCGGTGGCGGCCTTGGCGAGATTGCTGACGGTGTCGGCGGCCTTGGGTGGTTCGCCCTTCCGTGATGGTTTGGACAGGCTGCTGATGTCGGCCATTAGGCGGCCCTCCTTCCGTTGATGGCGTTGACGATGCTCTGCGCGACAATGTCGGCGCGAAGGTTGAGACTTTTGTGCGAGGTTTCCGTGAAGGTCTTGCCCTTGTCTGTGGCGCGGCGGTAGCCGGTGCAGTCCGGGACTTCGCCGTCCAGCACGCGGTATCCGGCCTTGGCGATGTATTCGCGGGCGTCGCGGATTTCGGCCTGGCTGTCCCCTACCCTCCAAAGAACGAAGAAAAGTTTCTGGTGTGCCACGCCGGCCTTTGTCAGTTCATGGGCGAGCAGGATTTGCGGCCGGAGGTCGTCGTTCGACAGGCCGGTCGGCAGAAGGACGATGTCGGCGGCTTTCGCCATGTCGCGCGTCGCGGCGCTGGCGGCGGGCGCCCCGTCCATGATGAACAGGTCGAAGTGATCGGCGTCCTTGAGGGCCTGCGTGACGCTGGCGAAGGTTTCGGCCCTGATCTCCGGGCTGACCTTGTTGGCGGCCCTTTCCCGGCACCAGTGAAAGCTGGTGCCCTGCTGGATATCCATATCGGCGATCTTGACGTTCCAGCCCGCGTTGGCGAATTCACGGGCGATCAGGCGGGCGCAGCTTGACTTGCCGACGCCGCCCTTTTGCGAGGCAATAGCGATCTTGAGGACCATGCGGGGATACTCCGGTTGGTTGGCGGGAAGCATGCCGGGAGGCGAGAATGATGGCATGCCGTACTGCGAGCAGCCTAGCATGCTGGCATGCTTTGTCAAGAGGAGCGGCGACGGGTTTACTCGTCGCCGTCATCGCCGCCGGGGGTCAGCTCCAGACCGATGGCGTTCATGCCGGCCGTGCGCAGTTCCTCCAGATCCCTGACAGCCTGGTTATGCTCCTGGATCACTTCCTGATGGGCCTGAAGGGTGGCTTCCAGAAGGTTCATAATCCGCTCGGGCGGCCGGTCGGTATTCAGCACATGGGCAATCTGGTTGAGGTTTGAGCCGGACTTTCCCAGTTCGGTCTCGCTGGACTTGAGGGCGTCGCGGGCGCGGGCGAGTTCGGCAAAGAACTGCATCATGAGCTTGTCAACGGCTTTGGCGCGGCGCGTGCGGGGCAGCGGAATCTTCAGCAGGGCATTAAGGGTGAGGGCGGACAGGGACTGGCCGTGCGCTTCAGCCATCGTGCAGAGGGCGGCGTGATGGGCGGGGGTGCAGTTGACCTTGACGCGCTTTGTGGTCCGGCGCCGTTGACTGCCGCTACGGCTTCTCATAAGCACCTCGCCTCCCATGCCGCGCACCGTCCAGTGTGCGCGGTGGCTGACCGGCCCAGGTCAGCCCGGAGCCGCGCCAGGCGGCGGGCGTCTGCCCACAGACGCATAAGGCGCCAGCCAGGGCGCCGCGTCCCCGGCCAAGGGGACCATGCGCGCGTCCACCCCGCGCCGGGGGTGGCGGGATTTTCAACGGGCAGAGCCCTTGAACCGGGGGGATGCAACGGGGGCCGGAATCGCCCCCTTGCCAAGTTGAGCGAGGCTTGCCGAGCGGTGGCGCGTGACCCACGCGCACAACTTGCGAGCGCAGCGAAGTCGCCTTTTCTCCGCCCGATAAGCCCGGCGCCTGGACTTTGGACCTCATGGCTTTACAGAACAGCATCATAGCGAATTCCTCCCCCCGATGCCAGAACTATCTACGGTCCAAAGCGGTTAACAAACGGTTAAAGTGCCGGAGCCGAGAACCCAACGCTGCCGTCCCTTGAGCGAAGAGAGCCCATAGGATAATCGGGAAAATTGTTGTTGCGTTTCCGCTTTCGCCGTATAATCGTTTTTCCCCTCTATGAGCATGCGCATTGCAACGGCGGAGTGGGCCGATCCTGCATTGGTCGAGGAAAGCTATGCCTACCGCGAGGGCACAATCTGGCTGGGGCGCTCGGCCAGTGAACAACCGGTTCCGGTGGGCTACAGCGACGACCGCCACGTCTGCGTGGTGAGCGGTTCGCGCGGTGGCAAGGGAACGACTTCAATCGTTAATAATTTAGTCCTTTGGCCGGGATCGATCTGCGTGGTGGACCCAAAGGGCGAAAACGCCACGATCACGGCAGGCCGCCGGGGCAGGGGCTCGGAGCATTGCAAGGGACTCGGCCAGGCCGTCCAAGTTCTGGACCCGTTCAAGGCATCCCAGGTGGACGACTCCCTCCGGGGACGGTTCAACCCGCTCGATGCACTGGACCAGGCCAATGAGGAAACCGTCGACGAAGCCGGGCGGATTGCCGACGCCGTGGTTGTCATCCACGAAAGCAATGATCCGTTCTGGGATGAATCCGCCCGCGCCATGGTCAAGGGCCTGATCCTTCACGTCCTGACGGCGCCGGAATACAAAGGGCGCAGAAACCTGATTACGGTGCGCAAGCTCATCACGCGGGGCGATTGGGAATCGGTCGAAGCACTCCGGGCGGCAGGAGAGAAGGATATTCCGCCCGCCCATGGGCTGCTGTGGACCGGCCTTGCGAACAACCCGGCTTTTGACGGTCTGGTCGCCGGCATCGGGGATTCCTTCACCAACATGCTCCTGAATTCGCCCAAGCAGTTTGAAAGCGTCCTTCAGGTGGCAAACCGTAACACCGAGTTCATCGACAGCCCGGCCATGCAGCGGTGCCTTGAGGCGTCGGATTTCCAGCTTTCCGAGCTGAAGACCCGCCGCGAGGGGCTGAGCGTCTATCTGTGCCTTCCGCAACGGTTCATGAGCACGCATTACCGGTGGCTGCGGATGATGATCGCCCTGACCGTCACCGAAATGGAGAAGGTGAGGGGCAAGCCTGCGGCAGGTCATCCGGTCCTGATGGTGCTGGACGAATTCGCGGGGCTGAAGCGGATGGAGGTCATTGAGAACGCGGTCGCTCAGATCGCCGGGTACGGTATGAAGCTGCTCTTCGTGCTCCAGAGCCTTGAACAGCTCAAGGCGGTTTACAAGGACAATTGGGAAACTTTTCTCGCCAATTCCGGCCTCAAGGTTTTTTTCAACCTCGAGGACAACTTCTCGCGCGAGTACGTCTCCAAGCTGATCGGGGAAACCGAAGTGATCCGCGAGGTGCGGTCGGCGAGTGACAGCACTTCGGAATCCGAAAGCGTGTCACACAGCACGTCGCGCTCGCAGTCGGAAAGCCGGGGGCGGTCTTCGTCGTCAGGAACGTCGAAAACGGACGGGACAAACAGCTCCGTCAGCACCGGGAAATCATGGGGCATTAACAGTTCCAGAAGTCGTTCACAGAATTACACCTATGCGCAGGGCATAATTTTCCGCCGTTACGACAAGGAGAGGATCGGGGACAGCCGGAGCCAGTCGGAGGGTGAATCCAGAGGCTGGAACAAGGGCGAGTCGCACGGGGTGTCTCACGGCACGTCGCGCTCGCAGACGGACGGGACTTCAGAGACGCGGGGGACAAGCATAAGCGAGACGGAAGGGATCACGCGCGGCACTTCGCAATCCCGCACGGATGGCACGAGCGAAACCATTCAGAAGCGCGCGCTTGTCACCCCCGATGAGATCGGGCAGGTTTTTTCGCGCATCGATGAGCGGGCGCATCCCGCCTATCCCGGCCTGGCGCTCGTGGTGATTTCCGGGTCGCGCCCCGTGGCCTTGCGGCGCGTGAATTATTACGAGGACTACCAGTTTATGGGGCTCTTCGACCCGCATCCGGATCATCCTTTCACGGGGCCGAAGGAGCTGACGATTGAAGGCCGGATGCTGGGTCTGTCGCTTGCCGATTTCGGCCTTCGCCTCGGTGGCTGGTCGATCACGGCGGGACAGATCGCGGCGGCGGGGGATGAGGGCGCGCTGGTCGTGACGGAGAGCGGAAGGGCGGCGGCGCATATCCGGGTTCCCCATGGCGGGATGGTGACGGCGGTTGAGGGTACTGGCGGCAGCGACCTGCCGCAAGGCCCGTTGTTTTCGCTGCTGTATTACGACGACGGCGCCGCTCTCATCGATCCCTTCGCTGAAATCCGCGCCCTTTGTGCCGCCAGCCTCAGGCCCAAGGAGATTGCCGCTCCCAGGAAACACAGAACGAGGGCCGTTGTCTTCGCCTCGCTTGCCGCCGTTCTGATCCTGGCCATCACTGTGGCGGTCATCAAGGATCACGCGGGTTCCGGTTCGATAAGTGCGGTAAATCCGCCGGCGGGCGATGTCCGGCCCAAACCCGCCCCGCCTGTGCCGGGTAACCCGGCGGTCAATGTCCCGCCTCAACCGGTTCCCTCTGTGCAGGATAATCCGCCTGCCAATGTCCAGTCTCAACCCGCGCCACAAGCTCCCGTTTCGGCACCTGCGCCGCCTGCTCCCGATGACGATCCGATTGGACCTGGCGGAGACATTGTGGTTCCGCCCTGGGCCAGAATGAATGTCTGCGTGCCGCGCAACCTGGTTGAAGAGGAGCGCTGGCAGTCGCCTGATCGGGACAGCAAGATGGACAAATTCAGGAACGCCGTGCGCGATTTCATGCTGGCGGACAACAATCCGCGTGCGGAGTATGTAATCAGGGGCGACGCGTTTGAGAAGTTCGATCCTTCGGATGGCAATGTGCGCGGGCTCATCGATCTGATTTCCGCAGGAGACCCATGCCCGGCCAGCTACGATAGCTACAAGCTGGGCAACTAGCGATCCTACCGTTCCCGGTCGCGCTCGTGATCGTGGGATTTGCCCTGCCGGGCCTTGAAGGCTTCCTGTGCTTTTCTCGCCGCCTCTATTCGCGCGTCGGCGTTATCCCGTTCTTTTCCCAGCTTGGTTGCGGCGGCATAGCGGTCAGGTGTCTGCCGCATGGGGCCGCTCGGGGTAGGCCGGAGAACGGGCGCGTCCTCCCGGACCATCTGCGACCCTGCAGGCGGCTTTTCCGCCTCGGTTTCCTTCTGTTTCTGGTTGTCGTTCTGCGCCCGGACAAACTGCTCCTTGAGGCTGCGGGCGCGCTCGAGGGCGCTTTCCTCGTGGTGGAGCCCCTCGACGCTCTTGGCGAAGGACGTGGACCGGTCGGCCATAGGCTTTCGATTATACCACACAGAACATAGGAAAAGGCGGCGGCCCTTGCGAGCCGCCGCCTTGCGGGTTATGACGGGTTGGTGAAGTTTCCTTCGTCGTCGATATAGGGACCGTCGTCGTCAACCGTTGTTTGCGGCCCGGCTTCCTGTTTGGCCTTCGGCGGCATCAGGACCAGCTTGCCGTTGACCGGCAGCGCGTCGAGATACTGCACGAAGCCGTTTCCGGTTTTGGTTGGCCAGATCGTTCCGACCTTGATGAAGTGCGATTTGCGGCCCTTGGTACCCTCGCGGACGGCGAAGACTTCGTATGCGGGTTGTTTTTTGTTCGTAGTCATGTCGTTTTCCTTTTCTGTTAAGCCCGGCGTCATTGCCAGTCTTGTGAATCCCGCAGGGCGTCGAGACTGACCGGGACGCAAGAAAAGAAAACGGAGGGGCTGCGCCCGCCGGGGACAGCCGTTTTTTTACTTGGCGCGCAGCGCGAACGTCCATCGAGGGCAGGATTGGCGTTCAAATTCACAGTAAAGGCTGGTCAATAGATCCCGGCTGACGAAGGAAAACGATTTGGACACGGCCGCGCAAACGAAGCCGTTAACCGGGCGATAATCCCGGAGGGTTAAAATAGCGCGGATGGGATGGAAGATCGAAGAGGACGGCGGAGCGGTGTACGGGCCTATCGTGGTCCAGCGCGCGGCCTATGAGGCGGGGATGAAGCTGATCGAGGATGAACGGGCGGGCAGGCTGGGCGGCGACAAGTGTTTCTGGGCGGCGGAAATGAGGGCGGAGGGATGCAAGGCGGAGGGAGACGAAGAGGGGGCCGCGTTCTGGCGGAAGGTTCAGGCGTTCGCGTATGAACGGGACGTATGCGCCGACAGGGGAACGAAGATCGTCATTCTGGACGAAGGCCAGGTTTACCGGGAGGGCGACGAAGACAGACCCGGCGCGATCATCCTGTGATCGTTAAAAGGGACGCAGTACAGGCGGGGCCGGTCCGCGCCTGTCGTATTCGTCGGCGGCGCAGGGATAAGGGTTTTCTATAAAGAGGTTGTAGTCGGATACGGTCTTGCCATCGCGGAAGGCAATTAACGGATGGCCGTCGGGATCGATCAGGGGAATGTAGAAATCAATCGCGGCGGCATTGTCTATCCCCTGTTCATGGTGCAGCCAGAACTTGACCTGTGTAAACATGGCGAGCTTTTGCTTCATCGTGTGGCGTCCCGCGAGCGTGACCTTCAGCCGGTCGCTTCTGGCGTTGCCTATCGGCGGTTTCCTTACAAGCTGGAGCAGCATGACAAACCCCTTGTTAGATTGCGGTTTTAATCCATCGTACAACCTGTGCGTTAAAAATCAGTAAAATTGTTTTCCTTCTTCGTCTTGTCCCGCAGGTGCCTTTTTGAGAATGGACGCTGCCCGAAGTCATCCGTCCGGTCAACCAACAGACCGCGCCGAGTGACCGTGCAATTGGTTGACAGTCCGTCTGCCTGTCGTGCGGACGCTTCCTCATGAAAGGCCCCATGCCGGGGCCGCGAACAGAGGAGGAAAACGATAATGAAACTGATCTCAAACCACGAATTGCAGAAACGTAGCGAAAGCGAATTGTCCGCGTTGTTCTGCACGGTGTCAAAGGGGCTGGTCCGCACGGTGAGGGGATCGCCGGAGCGCCGCAACGCCCTCGCCTCGCTGGAAAATATCAGCCGGGCGCGGGTGGCGCGCATGCTCGCATGCCGCCCTTGAGGAGGGCGACCGGGGGCTTCAGCGCCCCCGGTCGCCGGGATCGCGGTCCTTATCGTGTCCGCGCTGCCGCCTTTCCAGATCGGCCTTGGTTTCGCGGGCCTGCTCCAGCTTGTAGGGATCAGGGGCGGGGGACTGCTCCTGGCCGCCGGCGGAAGGCTGTTTGGCGGCCTTGGCCCGCTCGAAAGCGGCTTGCAGGTCACCCTTTGTGACGGGCTGTTTCCCGACAAGAGCGGCGGCGAAATCCCGCACGGCCTGCCCCTTCCGCGCGGCGCGGCTGTCGCCTTCGCCCTTGCGGATATCAAGCCCCTGCGCGGCGCGGTCGAATTCCGGCTTGAGCTGCGATTCCGGTAAAACCCTGCCGCCGGCAATGATCTCGCGCGCCATTTGGAATTTCTGCCGCTTCAGCGCGATCTCCAGGGACTGGCGCTCGCGGGTTTCCACGGCGGCCAGGCTCGCGTATCGCCGTTCCATCTCCTGACGATCACGGCCATGCCGGCGATCGAGGGCTTCACGATCCGCCTTGTGCGCCCGCTCGCGCGCGGCGTCCTGCCTGCCGTGGCGGGCGGTTATATACGCCTGAATGCCGGTGATGCGGGAGAGGAACGCAATCATGCCGCGCGGCTGCTTTGCGGCGCGCGCGGCCAGCACACCGTCTTTCTCGGCCCTGTGCAGGTCGAGCAAGGCCCGGCGCTCGGTTTGAATGCGCTTTTCCATCTCCGCGCGCTTGAGATCAAGCCGGGAGCGGCGTTCTTCATGCCGGCGGCCCAGTTCCTCGCGCCGGGCCTGCGGCTCTTCTTTCCCTGCCGCCTGTTCCTTCTTGCCTTGCAGCGCGGCGGCGCGGGCGGTTTCAACGTCGCGCAATTTGCCGAGGGGATAGTCGGCGCCAAGAAAAGCCTTAACCTCGTTCGAGCGCATGCCCTCGATCTGGCGGTAAAGGCTGTGAACCTCGCCGGCATGGTCGACGACGACATAGCGGCCGGAATCGCCATTGGCCAGGTGATAGCCCTTTTCCTCAAGAGCCTTGACGAAAGCATGGGGGTCTTTGTTGTGTTCCTGCCAGACGGCGGTGATCGCTTTTATGCGTTCTTCCCTGGATATGCCGGAGCGTTCCTGCTGCTGTTTTTCTTGCAGATTGGATTGCTTGTCTTTCTGATTGTTGTGGCCGTTTTTCTGCATGCCGGGCGGCAGGGGGAGGCCGTGATCGCGGGCGAATTCCCGCGCGACGGCTTGCAGCTTGAACCTGTCATGGGCCATGTGGACGGCCTTGCCGGCGCCGGGATCGATGCGGGACCAGATGGCGTGACAGTGCTGGCGGCCGTTCTTGGTGTGGAACACGACAGCGCGGGGTTGCCCTACCAGCTTCAGGCTGCGCTCGGTGCGGGCGATGAAGTCGAGGTACTGTTCGCGGGTGAGGTCGTATTTGGCCAGGTCCGGGTTAACGGACAGGGAGTAAAGGTATTTGCGGCACTTCGTCGCCCTGGACTGCGCGTACCATTCATGAAAGGCGCCGTGGAGATCCTGGGCCACAGATCCACGCAGGTCCAGCACTTCGACATTCTTGTTGTCGAACTGGTTGAGCAAGTGCGTGGCGAGCTGGCGGCCGCCGCCCCGTTGATTTCCCTTCGGAATCATATGAGAAATATAGAATACCGCAGTTAACAAACGGTTGATGATGGAAAACCGGGCACAGACGGTCCCGTCATCGCCCCTCGCCGAGCAACTTTCTTTGTTTCGCCGGTCAGAATATCGGGAAAAGAGGCGGCATTATCCGGTCCCATGCCTTCTGAATGGGGTCGGTGCATTTGACGGCCCATAAAACGCGGGGTATCAGCCGGGTTTTATTTCTAAGCCTATCCTTCTGTGACAGCTTTGGCGCATCCGGTTTTATTAGCTTTTGCGGCCATCCGTGGCGGGGAATGAGGGTGGCCAGCAGCTCGATCATCAGCCCGGCGCACATGCGGGTGCCGGCGTGGATGACGGCGACCGCTATATAACCGGCGCGTTCAAGCTGGCGCAGGTAACGCTGCACGGTGCGGCGGGATTTTCTCATGGCCTTCATGAGGTATGTGACGGTAATCTCTGCCGCCCTGCTGTTGCGGTCGCGGCGGTAGACGTATTCGGCCAGCTTGCGGGCGCAGCGCCGCGCGCCGTCGGTCAGGTTGCGGTCACTGTCGATGGATGCCGCCAGCTCCGGCACGTAGGAGCCGCTGTCGCGCGGGGGTGTCAGGAGCGGTTTTTGTTCGGCGGGAAGCCAGCAGGTGCGCAGGGAGCGCATCTGGCGGGCGGGGTCGACCATTTTCGTGAGGTCACGAATATGGTCCGGGCGTGATAAGAGCATGGTTTCCTCCTGTTGTTACGGGAAAACCAGCCGGGGAAAGGGCGCACACAACCGTATGCAAAATTTCTCTTGCATCCGGTTTTGATTTCTGCGAGGGTGGGATTGTCACGTCGCCACCCCCGCAGTTTTCTTTTTAAGAGCCCGCCCTTCCCGGCGGGTTTTCTATTTCGGTTTCATTGTTTCCTCTTGAAGTCGCGTAAAGGCAGCCCCTGAATCGCGGGCCATGTGAGAGTCTGCCCGAATAACCATGCCGTGGCAAGGGCATGAAGAAAAGCGGCTTTACGCCGCCTCCCGTTCCCGCAGGCGGGCGCGGGCAGTGCGGTGGTGGTCAGGGTCAAGCTCGATGCCGATGAACCGGCGGCCCAGATCATGCGCGGCGACAAGGGTTGAACCGGAGCCCGCGAACGGGTCGAGAACGGTGTCGCCCGGCTTAGTGAACGCGCCGATCAGGGTTTTCAGCGGCTGCACGGGCTTCTGCGTCGGGTGAAGGCGGTTACCGGAATAGTGCCAGTCGATGACATCCGGCGGCGGGCGATCGGGGAAAGGCGGGAAGCCCTTGGCCAGCAGGTAGGCTTGCTCGTGGGTGTAAGACAGGTGCCGGGCGCTCGACGCATAGCGCTTGCGGAAAACGATATGCCCGGCGATGCGGAAACCGGCTTCGCGCCAAGCGGTCATGAATACATCGGTCTTGTTCCAGCCGTAGAAACTGACGCACAGGCTGTCGGGCTTCAGGACGCGGAGAATCTGCGCGAAGGCGGGTTTGAGCCATGCGTCGTTGTCATCGTTGATGACACGGCGGCCGGAGCGGTCATGGTACCGGACGAGATAGGGCGGATCGGTCAGCACGAAATCGACGCTGCGCGCGGGCATGTGGGCCATGACATCGATGCAGTCGCCGCAGGTGACGGCGTTGAGCATTTGCGAGAAAAGGCGGTTCATATGCGCCTCGCTTTCTTGCCGGCTTGGAAACCAGCCTTGTAGGCTTCTGCGAGCGCCGCGCGGACACCCCATACGGACACATCGTGGAAGTCGAGAGAATCGCTATGCCTGGTTTCAAGAGTAACCAGATGCAGATGCCGCCGTGCGATTGCTTCCAGTTTTTGGATGATTGTCATTTGCGCCTCCCGTCGGCCTGAACGTCGCGGCGGAAAAGCCGGATGGCGGCTTTGACATCCTCGGACTGTTCGTCAAAAAGAATGAGCGTGCCGAGGGCGGCGAGGTGTTCGTCCTGATCGAGATAGTCGATGGCCTGTCCGAGCATGCCGCGAAGAACGTCAATCGTGGCGCTGAGGGCAAGGGCGTGGATCGGGTCTGCGAGTTTAGACATAGCTTTTTCCTTTCCTTGGTTGTTGTCGATGGCGAGGAAAGGGCCGGACGAATAGCCTGCGCGTGTCCCAAGGTTCTGTTCGTTCGCGGAGGGTCCGCGCGTTCGGGCGCGGAAACCGTGAACGAAAGAACCTATGGACGGGACACGAAAGGCGCGTCCGGCAAGGTGAGCCTGAAGATGACAACAAGCCACGGAAAGAGAAAGGTCTGATCGCTCCGCAGCGATCTGGGACGATCCTCCGCGCTGCTGAGGGCAGCGGACGGGCTTCGCGATTTTCAGAAAAGAGACAACTGGCGGGAGTGTGACAGGTAGGCTTTGAGGGTTTCGATCATACGCTGCGCGAGGGCGGACTGGTTTTGCGGTGCATAGCCTTTCCAGTCCCGGACACCCTCGAAGGTGGCGATGAGCTTGTTGATGCCGGCGGCGGCGGCTTCGTCGCGCGTGGTGTAGGCGGTGCGGTTCCAGACGGAAGGGGATGAACCTCCGCCGCCCTGGGGGTACCAGTAGCTCGTCGAGACGGCGTGCCAGCCGTTCGGCGCGACGGCGATCCGCAGTTCTCCGTACCAGGATTTCTGGCCGTCAAGCTGGATGCGGATGGTTTCGTCGCGCTCGAAAACGCCGCAGTCGTTGCAATCGGCGCCGCCCCACAAGGCCTGCAATTGGCGCAGGGCCTCGTCGGAAGCCCAATATCGCAGGCCGTAACGATCGCGTATGTCGTCAATCTTTTCGGTCAGGTCGATGACTGTCATGGCGTGGCTCAAGGCTCGGTGAAGCTGGCGACGGTGCCCCCGTGGCCGCAGCTGCCGCAATAGGCGGCACTGCTGTCTGTCCATTCCTGATCGCTATTGGCGGCTTCAAAAATGTCAGTGCCATCAAGACAGAGGCGGACCCAGACCGTTGCGGCGATGTCTATGCGGCTCGACGATCCGCAGCGGGGACATTTCATGCCGTAGTCGTTGTGGAGTTCGCCGCTCATTGCGCCCTCCGTACGTTCTGTATGGCTTTCAATGCTTCGTCGGTAGAAATGCCGGGGTCGTTGATGTCGGCAAAACCGATGGCTTTGACCAGATGTTCCAAAGCTTCCATCAGTTCGTAATGGCTGTTGCAGGCGCGGAGGATGAAGGCGGCATTGGCCGTGTTTTCATCCTTGGGCCGGGACACGGCGTCGCATGAACAGATGGCGATGATCTTGTTCTTGCCGAGCGGTTCGCCGGCGGACCAGATGCCAGTGCCGGAATCCGATGCTTTCCACGGCAGGGGCGTGTGCGGGGTGCTACTCATGGCGCCCTCCCTGGGTCCAGAGGGCCAAGGTCAAGAAATTCCGCGAAGATGGTTTCGTCATGGTCGGTGACCTCGACGATGCGGCGGGTGATGACGTTCTGCTCGTCCGGGTTGATGCTGTCGTTTTCCATCGTGTAGCTCCTTTTCTGTCTGGTTGCTCTCAACGTGGGAGTCGAGGGGACCGGGCGGACAAGACGGGAAGTCACACGGCCTACACGGAATCTCGGAGCGGGCCGGCCGTTGACTTCCCGGCGCGCCCGGTCAGGCTCCCATGATTGTTGAGGGCAACCGGATAAAGGGCGATGACGGTCAGGCGGCGGGGCGGCGGACAGGCAGGGGGGAAGGCCCTGTCTTCAGCCGAAAACCAGGCATTAACGAAATGTTCAGTATTGGGGGGATATGGTGGGCCACATTGGAGAGGGCGGTGCAGCACGGATTTCGCAGGAGCAGGGTTGGCCGTGTGTCGATACGGGTGCAGTTCAACCAGCTTGCCCTGTTTACGGATGGTGTCCTGGAATCGGCAGCGGAAGAAGCAGCGGAGGTT
Source organism: Terriglobia bacterium (assembly GCA_049514855.1). Lineage (GTDB taxonomy): Bacteria > Acidobacteriota > Terriglobia > UBA7540 > UBA7540 > CAVROP01. Next base: position 16,883 of record JBEKUR010000027.1, on the reverse strand, counting down.
GCCCATGAAGGAAATGAAGGAACGGACAGCGCTCGGAGAAGCGATCCTCAAGCACTGGCGGGAGCATTGCCCGCAGATGGTGCGGGATCTGGAAAAGGAGAATCGCCTGGACCAGGCGGTGTTCGAGACGCAGGAGAGGACGGGCGACTTGCTGTACGAACTGGTGTCGGTGAAGAAGATGGACTATCACGCGGCGTGGGAGCTGGCGGCGCAGGAGTGGGCGCTGCCGGGCGAGGAGAGCCCGGCGGCGGGCCATCCCCCGTCCGGGACATCGAGGTCCGGGAAGTCGAGGCCAGGGAAATCCAGGTCAGCGACATCGAGCCGGAACCGGCCGCGAGGCCGCCGCCGAGGGACTTCCGGATAACCGGTGCGCACAGGATCGGGCAGGGCGGGCTGAAGGAAAAGGCCCGCGATAACATCGCCGCCATCCGCACGCTGAGGCTCATTGAAGACGAAGGCCGCGAGCCGAGGGAAGCCGAGAAGGCTGTGCTCGCCCGCTACAGCGGCTGGGGCGCTCTGTCGAATGTTTTCCATCCCTATCCGCGCAGTGACTGGGAGGACATCGCCCGCGAAATACGCCAGCTCCTGACTCCTGAGGAATATGACTCGGCGCGCGGCTCGACGCCGAATGCCCATTTCACGTCGCCGATGGTGATCGGGGCGATGTGGGAGGCCATGGAGCGCTTCGGGCTTGGCGCGAGCGCGCAGATACTTGAGCCGTCGATGGGCGTCGGGCATTTCTTCGGGCTGATGCCGGAATATCTTCTGCCCGGCTGCCGCCGGACGGGCGTCGAGCTCGACGGCATCACGGCGCGGATCGCGAAGCAGCTCTATCCGGACGCCGCCATATTCGCGAAGGGCTTCGAGGAAACGGCTCTGCCGGATAATTTCTTCGACGCGGTGATCGGCAACATCCCTTTCGGAAACTATTCGGTGCATGATCCCGCCTACCGTCATTCCCCGGTGACGCGGACGATACACGATTATTTCCTGGCGAAGTCGCTCGACAAACTGCGGCCGGGCGGGGTGATGGCCCTCATCACCAGCCGCTACACGATGGACAAGCAGGATTCGACGATGCGGCGGTATCTCGCGGAGCGCGCCGATCTGGTCGGCGCCATCCGGCTGCCCGACACGGCGTTCAAGGCGAACGCGGGAACGGAAGTCACAACCGACATTCTGTTTTTCCAGAAACGAGGACCGGGAAACCCCCAGTCCCGCCAAGGCGGGACAGCTTCTTCAGAAATCGCGCCTTCGCGCGGGCGCGGCGAAGCGTGGCGGGAACTGGCCAGCATCACCACGCCGGACGGCGATCTTTCCGTAAACGAGTATTTCGGGCGTCATCCGGAGATGATGCTGGGCGAAATGCGGCTCGAAGGCACGATGTACCGGGACCGCGAGCCGACGCTGGCGGGCGAGCTGTCGCCCGAGCGTCTGAAACAAGCCGTGGCATCGCTGCCCGAAGGCATCTGCGCGGACCGCCATGCGGGACCCGGAGAGCGCGCCCGTCCGCCGCCGGAGAACAAAGACCTGGCGGACGTGGACGCGGCGGATGTTAAGGATGGGGCTTATGCGATCCGGGACGGGCTGCTCGCGATCCGCCGGGGGGCCATATTCGAGACGGCGAAAGTGCCGGGTTCGGTGGCGTGGCGCATCCGGGCCATGCTGGCGGTGCGGGACGCCATCCGCGCCGTGTTCCGCACGCAGCTCGACGATGCGCCCGAGGAGCGCATTGCCGGGGCGCGGCGACTGCTGAATGACATCTACGATTCCTTTGTCAGCCGGTACGGGCCGCTGTCATCCCGCGAGAACGTCAAGGCGTTCGCCGGCGATCCCGACCAGCCCTTATTACTCTCGCTCGAAACCTACGATCCCGAGAGCAAGCGCGCCCGCAAGACGGCCATTTTCGAGCGGCGGACGCTGGAGCGCTACCATCCGGTCACGCATGTCGAGACGGCGGCGGAAGCGCTCGCCGTTTCCCTGAATGAGACCGGAGAGATTCACTGGCCGCGCATGGAGCAGGTGACGGGCCGCCCCGCGCGGGCGTTGCAGCGCGAGCTGGGGAGCCTCGTCTATTGCAATCCGGAGGGCGGGCAATGGGAAACCGCCGACCGGTACTTAAGCGGCGACGTGCGGCGCAAGCTGGGGGTGGCCACAGCGGCTGCCGGGATCGACCCGTCTTTCGGGCGCAACATCGAGGCGCTGAAAGCGGTACAGCCCGCCGATCTGGAGCCCGGCGACATCGAGGCCCGGCTCGGGTCCTCGTGGATTCCGGCGAGCGACATCCGGGACTTCGTGGCCGGGCTACTGGACACCGCTCCCCGCAACGTGCGCGTGGCGCACGCTCCGGCAATCGCCACCTGGACGGTCGAGATCGACGGCGGCGAGAAGTTCAGCGTCGGCAACACGACGACGCACGGGACGGCGCGGTTTCGCGCATCCGAGCTGATCGAACAGGCGCTCAACGGCCGCGTGCCGACCGCTTATGACCGGCAGCCGGACGGGTCGCACGTCATCAATCAGCAGGAGACGGTGGCCGCGCGTGAAAAGCAGCAGCAGTTGAAGGACCGCTTCCGGGAGTGGATCTGGGAGGACAGCGCGCGGGCCGCGCGGCTGGCCCGCGACTATAACGATCAGTTCAACAATCTGCGCCTGCGTACGTTCGACGGCGCGCATCTGAGCCTTCCGGGCATGAACCGGGAGTATCTGCGGGACGGAGACCTGTCCCGCCACCAGAAGGACGCCGTCTGGCGAATCGTGCAAAGCGGCAGCACGCTGCTCGCCCATGTCGTCGGGGCCGGGAAAACCTGGACCATGGCGGCGTCCGCCATGGAAATGCGCCGTCTGGGGCTCGCGAAAAAGCCGATGTTCGTGGTGCCCAATCATCTGGTCGAGCAATGGGGCGCGGAGTTTCTCAAGCTCTATCCGCAGGCCCGCCTGTTCGTTGCCGGGCGGGAGCATTTCGCGGCGGGCAACCGGCAGCGGGCGATGGCCCGGATTGCGAGCGGGAACTATGACGCCGTGATCGTCTCGCACCGCTCGTTCGAGTTCCTGCCGGTGTCGGACAAGCTGTTCAAACGCTTTGTTGAGGAGCAGGTCGAGGAGCTGGAGGCGGCGATCCTCGAGGCCAAAGCGGGGAAGGATGATAACCGGCGGCTGGTGAAGGAACTGGAGAAAGCGAAAAAGCGCTTCGTCGCCAAGCTCAAGGAGCGCGCCGACCGCGAGGGAAAGGACAATGCGCTCACCTTCGAGGAGCTGGGCGTGGACCAGATCTTCGTCGATGAAGCGGATTTGTACAAGAACCTGTTCTACATCACGAAAATGAACCGCATCGCGGGATTGCCGAATTCGGAGAGCAACCGGGCGCTCGACATGTACATGAAGACGCGGTATGTGCGCGAGACCAGTGGCGGGCGGGGCGTCGTGTTTGCGACCGGCACGCCCATCTCGAACACCATGGCCGAGATGTATACGATGCTGCGCTATCTTGCGCCTGATCTCCAGAAGGAGCGCGGCGTGGCGCATTTCGATGCGTGGGCCGCTAATTTCGCGGAAGCCGTCACCGCCCTCGAACTGGCGCCGGACGGCTCGGGCTACCGTATGCACACGCGCTTTGCGAAATTCATCAACCTGCCCGAGCTGCTCTCCATGTTCCGCACCTTCGCCGACGTGCAGACCGCCGACATGCTGAACCTGCCGTGCCCCTCGGTAGCGGGCGGCAAGCCGCAGATTGCCGCAGCCGCCGCAAGCGAACCCCTCAAAGCGTATATCAAAACTCTGACAGATCGCGCCGAACGGCTGCGCATGGCGCATGTCGATCCCACAATTGACAACATGCTGAAGATCACCGGCGACGGCCGCAAGGCCGCGCTCGATATGCGGCTGGTGGATTCCCTTGCAGAGCCGGAAGGCGATACGAAGCTGAGCCTGGCCGTGGATCGCGTCCGGAAAGTCTGGGCGGACACAAGCAGTGCGCGGTCAACCCAGCTTGTGTTCTGCGATCTCTCGACGCCGGACCCGGCGCGTTTCAATGTCTACGATGAGGTCCGGACAAAACTGATCGAGGCAGGCGTGCCGCAGGCGGAGATCGCCTTCATTCACGACGCCGACACCGATGCGGACAAGAAGCTGCTGTTCGATTCAGTGAACGCGGGCAGGGTGCGTATCCTGATCGGCTCGACGGAGAAGATGGGGGCGGGGACCAACGTGCAGCAGCGGCTGGCCGCCCTCCATCACCTCGATGCGCCGTGGCGGCCCAGAGACATCGAGCAGCGCGAGGGGCGCATTCTGCGGCAGGGCAATCTCAATGGCGAGGTGCGGATATTCCGCTACGTGACGGAAGGATCGTTCGACGCCTATATGTGGCAGACCTTGGAGACCAAAGCCCGCTTCATCCAGCAGGTGATGAACGGCCACACGTCGGTGCGCTCGGCGGAGGACCTCGACGGGGGCGCGCTCACTTACGCGGAGATCAAGGCCATCGCTTCCGGAAACCCGGCGGTCATGGAAAAGGTCAAAATCGATACGGAAATCCGCAAGCTGGACCAGTTGCGGGCGGCGCACCTCAACCAGCAGTACAGCATCCGGCTGCAAATTCGCTCGATGCCGTCCGAAATCAAGGAGAGACAGGAGAGGTTAGAGAGGCTGTCAGCCGATATCGCAACCTGCGACGGCCATGGCGGTGACGAGTTCTCCATGAAGGTTGGCGACCGGGTGTTTTTCGGGAAAGGCGCGCGCGAGGAAGGAGCGGCGGCGCTCACGCAGGCGGCACTGTCGTCGCGTGATGACCTGACCTTGCAGGTGCGGGGTGCGTTTCGCGGCTTTGAGATTCTGAGCCGGGGCAGGGGGGCGACGCTTCTCGCCGGTTCGGACGACGAGCGCCTGCCGGAGCTGTTCATCCGGGGATCGGGCATCTACAAGGCGCAGTTGAATGCGGAGAATCCCGTCGGGACCATGCAGAGCATCGAATACGCGTTGCGCAGCCTGGACAAGGCCGTGGCGGAGGAGCGGGAGCGCGCGGCCCGCGCTGAAAAGATGCTGGGGGATTTCCAGGAGCAGGCGGGCAAGCCCTTCGAGCACGAGGCGCGGCTTAAGGAGTTGCTGGGCCGCCAGGCTGAACTGAACGCGGCGCTCGATCTTGACAAGGGCGAGCGCCAGATCGCGCCGCCGGCCGGGGCCGAGGAAGGGGTGGCCGACACAGAAAGCGAAGGTCCGGCAGAACCCGGTCCGGGTGCGGCGGACTCGCGCCCGAACAGGGAAGCCCGCAGGCGGCGCGAATATGATCGCCGTGTACCGGACAGCAGGGTCGCGGATACAGACCGGGAGAAGAAGTCGCCGGCGCAGAATGGTTTCAGTCCGATGACCGGGCGGAAGATGTGATGTCCTCGGTGGCCGGTGGCCTTTGGCGGGTTGAACCACGGCAGAGGTTCACCAGCGGAGAGGTTTTGAAGGGCGCGGAAGCAGGAGGCGGGGGAAGAATTCGTTGTAGCAGGTTTCGTTGAACCACGCGCATTTGATGTCAAAGAGCCTGAGACCGGGGACGAGACGCGTGAGCGCGAGGGCGTAGATCGCGAGCTGGGCGACGGGCTTGTTTGTGCGCGCATCGGGCTTGTAGTCGAGGATGTGGATCGCGCCGTTGCGGGCCTGCAGGAAGTCGATATGTCCGGTGATCTGACGCGGCTGGTGGCCGGCGGCGGGGCGCGCCGGATCGAGCGGCTGTCTGGGAACGATGGTGACGCGGTATTTGTCTTCAAGCGCCGCGATATCGTCTTCGCAAAGCCAGATCGGAACCTCAACGGCAATCGTAACGCTGTCGTTGGCCAGCATGAAGCGCTGCAATCGGGAGTGCCGGTCGCGGTTGGATGCGACGCTCGGAATGATCCGCGCAGCCGCGTCCGTCGCGGTGTTTTTCTTTTCGATCACGGTGAGGCGATCAAGGGCGAGAAAATCGTGCGGGAGTTTCGAGGCGCGTGCGCCGTCGTCGCGCTTGAAGAGGCTGCGCGGACAGGCGCCGGGCACATTCTCCAGAAAATCGGCGAGCGGAGCGAAACGTGCATCGCCCTTGCGGCGGTCGTCAAGCGTGCCCTCGCGCAGGAAGGCGAGCTTGGCGCGGTGGTGTAAGATATGAATGAAAAAGCTGGAATCGGGCGGGAAAGGAAAAAGTCATGCCATCGTATCGGGGCGTTGAAAAGGAAGCGCTGATTGAGTCAGTTAGTCAGACGGCGGCTTTCGTAAGAAAGCTTGATCTGGGACCTGTTACGAACCGGACCCTCGGTATAGTGCTGAGGCAGGAGAAGATAAATAAGCTCGAACGCGCCCAAACCGACGACGAGCTGGTATATGCCGTAAGGGACACGGATATAGGCTTCGCGCTGAAGCTGTTTTCAAGAGTGATCCGGCTCCACGCTCTGACGGATGTAGCCGCCGGTGGCGAAAAGAACGAGGCCCTGAACGTCTATACAAAACTTTTGTCATGGGGCGCCTTTTCTCCCGGCCACGTACAGGTCACGTCGCTTATGGACAAGGAATTCAATGCCCACCTTTTGTCCGCGGGCGCGAATCGCCTGAGCGCGGAAGACGAAGACCCGGACAGTGACGCGCAGAAACGCTTGAAGAATTTTCTGGAAGATATCAGGGAAGAGGGGAGGGACGAGAAACGCAGCGATGAAATGGCGAAATGGCTGGAGGATAGTGTGCCTCTGGTCGTGAATCTGACCAAAATGGGCGGCTGCGAGGAAGAAATCAGGCAGGTATTGCAGGAAAATCCCGTCGGTGCGGCCATTATTCCACAGGCTATGGAAGCGATGCTGGATTTGGACAGGCGCGAGGAAGACCTGCACATCGAAACACTGATCAAGGTATACAGGGTCTTTCTTGGCGGGCATAGCGAGGATGAAGATGAAATGGAGGCTGTTGTAAAACGGGTCATCCTGGAAATCCAGGATCTCGCACAGCCTTTCCTCAGAAAAGACGTGATGATTCCTGAAATGATGGTGACCAAGGCCAGCGAAGGCCAGAAAAGCAACGTTATAGTTTTTGCCAGCAGTGAAGTCGGGCAATTCCTGGCCAATAACCTGTCCGAAGACTTGCAGATGTTCGATTCGAACGGCCAGCAGATCGCGCGGCAATCGCCTCCGGCAACCCGGCGGTGATGGAGAAGGTCAAGGTGGATACGGAAATCCGCAAGTTTGACCGGTTGCGCACGGCGCGCGCGAGCAGGCGGCGGCCGCGCTGACGCAGGCCGTGCTGTCGTGGCGTGACGACATGACTTTGCCGGCGCGCGGCGCATTCCGGGGGTTTGAGATCCTGAGCCGGGGCAGGGGAAGGGCGCTCCTCGTCGGTTCGGAGGGCGAAGGCCTGCCCGAGCTGCTTGTCAGGGGAGCGGGGACATACGCCGCGCAGCTTAACGCGGAGAACCCGCTGGGCACAATGCAGAGCATCGAGTATGCGCTGCGCAGCCTGGACAAGGCGGTCGCGGATGAAAAAGAGCGCGCCGCGCACTGTGAAAAGATGCTGGCCGACTACCGGGAGCATGAAGCGAGGTTCAAGGATTTGCTGGCCCGCCAGGCCCGACTGAACGCGACGCTCGATCTCGACAAGGGCGAGCGGCAGGTTGCGCCGCCGGCTTCGGAGCCTGAGAGCGGACTTGAGGACAACGAGCGGGGGGGAGTGGACGAGGAAACAGGCGGTGTGGCGCCGCGCGCGCGGCGCGAATCGCCGTGCCCCGGATGACGAGCCGCGAGCGCGAAAGAGCGTCAGGACAATGCCGGGACAGAAGTTGTGATGTCCGCCGTGCGCGGGGCCGGGCGAGGTATCCTGTTTCGCTATGATTTGCTATAATGCATATGGAAGGTGAACGCCATGAAGGAACACGGTCAAACTTCCACTCGCTTTAGTGAGAAAGCCCAAGGGAAAAGCAAACCGATTACCTACTTTGTCCGTGCGGAGGGGGGTGCGGTTCCCCATTCAAGTGCTTACTATAGCTTCCTTATTCCTTTTTCTACGGAAGGAACGATAGGGCTAGAGATTGTTCTTCAAGGCCCTCACCAACTGGTAGTCAAAAACGTTTCTGGTATTGTATGTCAGATCAGTTTTCCCTCCGACATGGATCCTTCGGGTGAGATGTTGACCGCAGCAGCCGCTATCTTTCATGATGGGGCACTTGAAATCCATATTCCCAAGTCTCTTGACAAGTCCACCTCCGAAGTGATAGCATCCGTCAATCAACCAGTGGAGAGTGGAGTGGGTAATTTGACAGACTTCTTAAGTGCTTATGATGAAGCCGTGAAATGCGGACAAATTAAGGTTCTAACTGCCGAAGAAGCAAAGGATATCTACAAAGATTCCCAAGCCGCAGCGGAAGAGATCAAATCCCGGATTGAAAAGGGCCTACCCCCCACTCCGTGACGACAGAGCGTAAGAAGGCCGCTGAACCGTGGTCGACGAAAGTCGCCGATCAATTCGGGCACACGGTTGACATTTCCTTCAAGGCGTTAGCCGAATCCGTTCGGCGGGATAGAAGTCCTACCAACCAAGCGCGGTTTCTGACAGAGTTCGAAAACCTCAACGCGTTCGAGAAGTTCGCCCGGACCGGGTGCGTCCCGAGTGGTCCTGACAAGTTGTTTAAGCCGGTGGAAGGCAGCGACTCATTCTTTTGTCGGGAAGTGGGCCCCTGGAAGGGCTATTGCAGACTGCAGGCCCCGGAGCCTGTGATCGAATGGATGGCCGCGATTCACGGCGATTTTCTGTACATGTTGTCTTTGACTATTCTCAAGGATCGACCATAGAGGCCGTTGGAAAGGTTACTCTCTGAGTCACAGCATCACAAACGCGACGAAATACAAACTGATTTTCTGGGCGTGCGTCGCGATTTCCATCGCCGGTATTTTTATCTCCGCTTTTGTTACAAAAAACCCCTTGGACGCTCAACGCGGTGGAGGGATAGCCGTTGGCTTCGCGGTTGTTTTTTTTATTGCAAAAAGCAACATCGCAGAAGAAGTCTATACGGCACTTCAACAGATTTCCCAGAGGTCGGTCTCCGCTCAAAACACAGATGCCGCCGCCGAATTTCGAAGACTGACGTTGAAGGTATCGGACTTGGAGTCCTGGCTCCTGGGCGAAAGCCGCGACCAAAAAGTTCTTAATCGTTACATGGCTCTCGCCACTGCCGTAGGGACTTTAGCGGCTGCTTTCGGCGATTTAGTTTCCAAGGGTCTGCTTAAGTTCTACTCCTTCAAATAAATCAACCGCCTGATCCATGCGAGCGGCTTGTAGCCAGTTTCAAGCCCGATTCCCCGTTAGAAAAAACATCTATCCGACGATCGACCGGGCCACCGTGGCCCATCTCTGGCCGGCGATTTGCCTATTGGGGGTCACCACAGAATTTGCACAATATAAGGCGCTAAGCCCTGATTTGTCGATCTTACATTGATAGTTTATAGACAGCAATAAGAGACGACGGCCGGGTTACGCAGCCAGGTATTCCGGTGCGAGCTGCAGGGGCCGCAGTATGGTTTTCTTGCTGCTGGCAGGCGCCTTCCAGATGTAATCGCCGGTCAGGTTAATGTGCTCCCAGGTAAGCGGTGCAACGTGCGGCAGAATGGAATCCGGGATGTGGTGGCCGCGCCGCCGTAGAGCTTTGACAGCGTGTTCCATGTATACGGTATTCCAGAGAATGATCCCCGCGACGACAAGATTCAGCCCGCTCGCGCGGTAGCTCTGGTTTTGGGGTTTGGGGAGAAACGGAACAGAAAATACACGTAAGGGTCTGGTTGTGGCGGGCGTGGCAAACTTTCATACCTCGTTGACTGGCAGAAATACTGGCTTTACCGGACAATCTGTCGTTGCACAAACCTATTGCGCTTGGAACTGGTTGCGCAATAGAGTTTTGCAACGTGAATATCCTCAAGATGCCGTTCAGACAGACTCGTTGCGCAAATGATCGTTTGCGCAACTGCTGACCGAGAATTAACCCCGTAACTACCGCTCCGAACGGATGCCATAGGCATATCCACGGCCCTTCTACGGCGGTGGCTTCCGTGTCTCCTTCAGTGACGGGAACTGCTTAAGCGCATTTTCTGTTCCATTACTCCCCAAACCCCTGGTACGGACATAAAGGATGTTTGGCTAAGAGAAAGCGAACACGAGAATGCGCTGAAGGTCTTTGGGAGCGAGAGGGTTTTCCAGCGGAAAAAATTCTGTTGACTTCTCTACCCACGTCGGCCTTATTATAGGTTATAGCTAGTTTCTAGGATGTTTCAGGAAACGTGCTAAATCAAAGCTGTGAACGGAGAATGACATGGCAAAATACATAACTCCAAGTGAGGTGGTCTCCCCGAAAAAGAGGTGGGGCCTGATCGCAGTACTCGATGAAGGGACGGAAGGTGGCAGCGCCCTCGCCATTGGGCGTTGGGATGGTGAGGTGGTTCTGGCGATGCGTTGGAATGGCGAGGAAGGTAACCGGAACGGGAACCCGCAGTCTCGGGGACTACCTACGTGGTTTATAGTGGACAAAAAATACTATGAGGGCATCCTGCAACATAAAGACCTCGCACGGGATAAGGTGACACTGGCGCGAAACTTCTTTCCCGGACGTTGAGTGGGTTAACCGGCAAGCGCCCGGTAAAGGGTGGTGCGGTCCACGTTCAAAAGCGCGGCAACATCTTCGCGGCGCTGCCCTTCCTAGCTGTACCTTTTGCTAGACGATAAAGTATGTTATCGTCTACTAAATCGGTGCTCGCCGGACGGGCATACCTGAGTGGGCGGTGCGCCGGTGCGGAGGCGTCATGAACGCGATTGTTCCGGTTGGTGGTGGCCAGCTCCAGGCCGCCGGCGTTCCAGAAATTCTGCTCCGGGCGGGTGCGAACGCGGTTTTCGCCGCCGAGGAGTTTTTCAAGGCAACGATCAACAACGCCCACACGAAGCGCGCTTACGGCCGCTCCGTGGCGCGGTTCCTCACCTGGTGCGAGGAAAAAGGCGTCGAACTTCGCGAGATCACTCCGGGCCTGGCCGGTGAGTATGTGGGCCAGCTCCCAGGCTCCCCGCCCACAAAAAACCAGGCGCTCGCGGCGCTGCGCCACTTCTTCGACGGCCTGGTGACGCGGCACGCGGTTGCGCTCAATCCCTTCGCTTCCGTGCGCGGCGTCAAGCACAGCACCGCCGAGGGCGCCACGCCCGAGATCAGCATCGAGCAGGCGCGCAAACTCCTGCACTCGGTGGACGTGGCCCACGTCGTGGGCCTGCGCGATCGCGCCGTGCTCGGCGTTCTCGCCTATACCGGCGCGCGCGTCGGCGCGGTCGCCAGGCTGCGCCTCGGCGATTTGCGCAATCTGGGCGAACAGCGCTCTCTGCGCTTCCGCGAAAAAGGCGGCAAGGTGCGCGAGATTCCCGTCCGTAGCGATCTGGATTCCTGGCTGCGGGAATACCTGGACGCCGCCGGCATCTCTAGCCAGGACGACAAGATGCCCCTCTTCCGCGCGGCCGACGGGAAGCGCAAGCAACTGACGGCGGCGGGATACAGGGCGCACTCCATGCGGCAGATGATGAAGCGGCGTCTTACGGATGCGGGCCTGCCGCACCTCTTCTCCCCGCACAGCTTCCGGGTCACGGTCGTGACCGATCTCCTCAATCAGAACGTGCCCCTCGAAGACGTTCAGTACCTCGCCGGGCACTCGAACCCACGCACCACGCAGATTTACGATCGCAGGCGCCGGCGCGTGACGCGGAATATTGTTGAGAGGATTTCGATTTAATACCGGACCCAACCCTCTGAACGAAAGGTGAACAATGAACGCCCAGGATCTTTTCAACGGCCCCGTAATGAAGCTCCCTCGCGACCGCGACGAGGAGGATTTCGAGCGCTACTTGGAAGACCTCTTAGAAGCCTACCTCCACGTCGTCAAGACCCTAGACTCCCGGTGCCACCTATGTGTACGCATTCAAGGGGCGGAAGCCGAAATTGCAAAGCTCAGCCAATGGATTCGAAACGGGGTTCGGAAGTACCTTGCAGGTACGCCGGAAGCTGCGTACAAAGAACTCCTGAAGGGTATCAATTTCGTGTATCCGCGCATGAATAATCTATTTTCGCTCAAAGTTGGATCTGATAAACTAGGGCATCTTTACCGAATGGTCGACACGAAGGGGGCAACGGTGCCGAAAGAGCGCCTCTTCCACGCACCGTTTAATCTTCGTCACAAGGTGGGCCAGCATCGCTACGGTATTCCGGGATTTCCGTGTTTGTACTTGGGTGGCTCGTTGGAACTCTGCAAAGAAGAACTTCGAATCCAAGCCGCCGCCCTACCCGGCGTAACAGTTGCAGAGTTTGCCTTCCGCAGAAAGGTCAAGTTCCTTGATTTCGGCTATCGCCCGTCAGCCTTGGCGAGCGTCGTGGCCGGGAGTGCAATGAGAAAGCCCGGTGAAAACCCTCGCCTTGAGGACTTCATCGTCAACTATGCGACCTGCTGGCCACTAATCGCAGCATCATCTATAAAAGTCCTACACGACGACCAACCGTTCGTTTACGAGTACATCATCCCGCAAATGATCCTCCAGTGGGCCATGAGCAATGCTGAATGGGACGGCATCCGCTACTTCTCCACTCGATTCACGCCCGATCCGGAAGCCATAGCCGGAACGGCGAACTATGTCTTTCCGGCAACCCATGACTCCGGCCCACAGACCGGATACAGCCAGAGGCTCAAGGACACTTTCGAGTTCACCGACCCCGTCGTCTGGGGTTCGCTGAAGAACTGCAATTTGAGACTGGAGGCGCGAAACAAGGAGGGTGAACTGAATGCTCTCGGTAAGGCACCGCTCTGAAGAGCGGAACGTCCTGACGAGTTCTCGAAGCGAATTCTTGGTGCCTACTCGATACACTTGCCTTACGCCCTCACATCGTCCGACTGGTTGCCTTGCGCGTCGGAAAGGTAGATGCCCGGCGCACCCCACGGCATGCCCATCGACACCCGCACTTTTCCTGAGCTATCCACCACGTCAAACTCATGGGCCGTGATTGTTCGGGGCACAGGTTGCGTTGCATAGATGGTGGCAAGGGCGGTTGCCAGCACGAGCGCCGCAAGGGCAAAGCCTGTGAGCCGCCGGTTGTCCCGTTCGAGTTTCTTCACCCTCCCGATTAAGTCTGTCTCGCTCATAGTTAACCCCCGTGGGTTAAATTGTTGGCTTGCGGGAAACAAGCGGCAGAGTATCACACGAAAGTACGGCTGGCGGGGCGCCCTGCGCGAGTCGGTGAGCCACGGGCGCCGGGACGACCGACTTGGGCATGTCCCTTCTCGCCCTTCGGCTTCACCGCCTTGTTCGGCGGCCAATTGACGGAGGTTCATTCGCCCGGTTGAGGCTCCTGCGAATCCGCGAGGTACTGCACAACGCTTGCCCGAATCAGCCGCGCACGCTCTTCTAAGAACTCGTCATACTTATCGTAGCTCAGCAGGTGCTTAGGGATGAGGAAGTCGGCAGCAAGTCCTTCGGCATCGTAGGTAGCGAACACATCTTCGGGATCATCGTCGGATTTCAGGATGTTCGGTAGCGCCCCAAGCAAGCGCATGTTCGCAAAATGATTGATCTTGTCGTCGGACACGCCACGAGCCCGCAACTTCGCATCCGGGAAGATGTGGTCCCGCTGAAGGGCGTTTCGGTCGAGCAGCGTGACAAAGTCCGTGCTTCCACCATTCAGAATATTGAGCAAGGGGTCCAGGGTGGCGGGGCGGCCGACCAAATCCTCGATACGTGAGAAGTTCTCGGCCTCGCCCATCACCGCGACGAGCTGATCGACAGGGAATTCGTCCAAGCCTTGTGTCGATGCCTTGGACACCACCTTAGCAAGTTTGTCGATCCGGGCCTCCACATACAGAACCGAATACCGTGAGAGGATTGCGGTGTACAGGAACCTCCTCATCCGCCGGTATTCCTTTTCGGGAATCTCCTGGGTACGTCGAAGATAAAGGTAGAGGGCAATCAGGATCAGTGCGTTGTAGCCCCGGTCGGCGCGCTGGCCCCCCGAGAGCAGTCGCCATGTCCTGATGCCTGCACCCCTGTTCTGCGTGAGGAAGTCAAAAGTGCTCCGGAGAGCCCCTGCCGCCCTCGGGAAGATGTTCTCGAACTCGCTCATCAGGTCGGACTTTCGGATTTGATCCACCTTGAACTGCGCGGAACGGCCTGAAAACACCATTAGAGCGCGAATGATGAAGTCCTTTGTAACGCCGAATTCCCCCCTGCAATTCAGCTCCTGGCACAGGCCCTCGATCGCTTCGCTAGCGCCGATCCACCTCGCTTTCATCAACGAGAAGATCAGGTCTATGCGGCTGAGCTTTGTGCCCCCATCGTTCACGCGCACGAAGATCTCAGCGACCTCCTCAAGGGACTTGCACTCATCAGCTGCCCGGGCTTGGGCATCGATCGTGATGATCGGCACCACGTCGGCCTGCCATAGCTTCATGCGCACTTGTTCCAGCGCTTCCCTCGCCCTGTCGTAGGAATCCGACCCGGGCTCCAGTTCTAACTCCTCCATGAGCTTCTTTCGGTACGTCGTGAACCGTTCCGGCGGCAGAAAGACAAAGTCCTTTAATCGTACCATGCGCCGGTTTGAATCCTTCAGCTTCCCACCGGTTCCAAGGAAGCGCACGTAGTAGGCCGTGTTCTTGTCGAGATCCTCCGAATTCGTGCCACCGAGGAGGTCCACGTACAATTCCCGATCGTCATGCGTGCCTTCAAGACCGAGATACAGACCCTGGAGGCGCTGCTGGCCGTCCAGTACGAAGGTCTTCTCTTCATCGACGTGGAGGACCATCTGAGGGGGAAGCTGTTGGCCCTTACGATAATGGCGAACGAACTCGTGGTATACGAAGGGGTGGTCTTCTTCGTCGCCGCCAATCGCTTTCCAGAACAGCAGAGACCCAATCGGATACCCTCGGAGCAGGCTATCAAACAACTCATAGATCTGCTCTTCGACCCACACGAAAGACCGCTGGATGTCAGGCAGCACAATGTCGCGCCGGCCGATCCGCTTCACGAGGGTGAGAACGTTTTCGTCCATGTCCTGTCTCCCCAATACCTAGATGAGTGCCATTTCTTGCCCACGCTTGGGTCAGCTCAGTACCTGATTGCTGGCCATGCCGAGCAGGACGCGCTAAAACATTTGGGGCCTCAAAAACTCTTTCACGAATCGCGAAACAGCGCCCGGAAACCTTCCTGCTCAAAATGCCGGACGTTGGTAAGAACCTCGGTCAGCCCTTCCTTGCGCATCGTCTGCATCGAAATACACAGGAACTTAACTGTACTGTACTAGTGTGGCACTCCAAGCACCTTCACTGTGGGGGCACCCGCTACAGCAGGGGCCCGGTACAGTGTTCGAGGTACATCGCGTCGGCATCAATGTTGAGTTTTTGGAGTGCATCGCGCTCGGGACCGGGCAGGCGTCCGTGCAGAGCGACGTACTCTTCGGCCTCCTGTCGGGCCTCACGCTCCATGCCGAGTTTGGAATAAACGCGGATTTTGCTTCGGAGCGCCCCTTGCACGCCGACCGCTGCGAGGAGATTGTCCGACGGTTCGACCTTTGCGGCGCGCTCGAACCACGTGAGCGCTTGGCGGTATTCGCCGCGCCGGTAGTGGTACGAACCAATCATGTGAAGGCAATCGACGCGGCAGCACGGTTGCAGAGTATCGAGGAACGGCAGTGCGGCGCGGAAGTGCTGGATGGCCTCCTCCCCGCGTCCAAGGCAGGTGAGCGAGCAGCCAAGGCCGATGCGAGCCTCGGGGTCCTGAGGCGCGACTGCGACGACGACCCGGAAACGAGCGACGCCCTGGGCGCAATCACGGATGGCGTCGCGCAGGTGGGCGAGGCTTTCGATGATGTCCGCAATCGCCGAACTCGGAACATCCTCCGGGGCTGCCGCGAGTGCGCGTTCGTACAAGTCGAGGGCTTGGCGGTACTCGCACCGATCCCGCGCGAGCCGCGCCTCGTAGAGCAAGGAATCGAATACCTCGGCCGCAGGTTCATGCGGCCCGCTCAGCCGGGTCGCTGGACCAGCGCAAGTGGGGTCAGACGGGATTTCACCTCCGTAAGGCGGACCTACTATACCTTGCATGCATCCTCCAGTTGTCAAAGATCGTCGGATTTCCACAACCCTATTTACAGCAAGTCTCTTGCCATCTGCGGGTGTAAACCGGAATTTCCGATTTCAACTTTATCTCCGTGCGAAAATCATTCGCCTGCCGCCCTCGCGCGTCAAGTTCAGATCGACATGGCCACCCTCGGGTCTTTTGCGGGCGGCTTTTCGGCCACTTGCGGGTTGTAGCGTCCGGCTGCCAAGTTATAGTGGGGCGATCTGCGCTAGTCGTCAGCTACCTGGGGGTGCTTAAGGGCTGGCTCGGTGTAGTGTTGTCGTGCTCCGTTATACTCGTCCAGGTTCCGCACCGGGAAGACTTAAAGCCCTTGTCCACCGGTTCTATTGTTACTACTGCCGGGGAATCCGTGTTCTCACTGGCGAGGATTTGATCGAGCGAGCCGTCGAAGCCGCTGAGGCGAACGTAGTAGCAACCACTCTGCCCGGTTGACCGGTATGTACCCGGCTCGATGTCCGTCCCGACAATGAAGATCCCGTCGCCGAACGTAACCCGACTTGCAGTAATGGCTGAAAGGTCTTGCGTCCAAGTGGCGCAGCGTGAGGATTTGAAGCCCTTGTCTGCGGGTTCTATTGTTACCACTGCCGGGGAATCCGTGTTCTCACTGGCGAGGATTTGATCCAGCGAGCCGTCGAAGCCGCTGAGGCGAACGTAGTAGCAACCACTCTGCCCGGTTGACCGGTATGTACCCGGCTCGATGTCCGTCCCGACAATGAAGATCCCGTCGCCGAACGTAACCCGACTTGCAG
>JBEKUR010000026.1:0-46826 GCA_049514855.1 Terriglobia bacterium | reverse complement strand
CCGTGAGTCTGCTCATCACCCCAAAGACGTTTATCGAACGGGTGGATGTGGATGCCCAACCCGACTTGAACGCATCCCATGCCAGCCTCGCCATTCGCGCCGCCCTGAGGAACTCCGACATCAGCACCAAACAAATCGAAATAGCTTACGAAATCCTTGAAGACGACACGGACCGAGTCGTGCTGCGCATGCAGCGAGCGGCGACGGCGTCGCTTAAGCCAGAGGCGAGCGAAGAGGTCTCGCTTCCCCCAGTCGAATTGCCCAACCCTCGACTCTGGCATTTCGATCATCCGCACCTATACCGCCTGGTAGCGACGATCGAGGCCGACGACGAGCCACTTCATAGCTGTTCGACCACATTCGGGGTTCGCAAAATCGAGGTGAGAGACGGCGGCTTTTATCTCAATGGTGAACGCGTCTGGCTTATGGGGGTCGAACGCATGGCGGGGAGCAACCCGGAGTACGGCATGGCGGAACCCACCGCCTGGATTCTTCACGATCACAATGATCTGAAAGAGCTCAATTGCGTTTTTACCCGCGTCCACTGGCAGCAAGACAAACGCGTGCTCGATTTCTGTGACCGGCACGGAATTCTGCTGCAAGAGGAAGTGCCAACCTGGGGCGCCGAGACGTTCAGCGGCATGGGCGAGCAGCCCTCAGCGGAAATTTTGGCGAACGGCCTGGAACAGTTGCGCGAGATGATCCAACGCGACCGCAACCATCCCTGCATTTTCTCCTGGGGGCTTTGCAACGAGATTAACGGGCAGAACCCGGCGGCCTACCAGTTCGCCAAGCGCATGGTCGAGGAGGCGAAAAGACTCGATCCGAATCGCCTGCGCTCCTATGCTTCGAATTCACTACAGAGAGCGCCCGAAAAGGACGTGGCCGGGCTGATGGACTTTATTGAATGGAACGAATACTACGAGAGTTGGTACAAGGGCGGCGTTGAGGACGTGAAGCGCAACCTGGAAGAGATCCACCGCGCTTTTCCCGATAAGCCCATTGTGATCTCAGAATACGGGTACTGTGCATGCACACCGGACCGGCCGGAGAACGATCTGGTCCGCATCAGGATTCTGCGTGAGCACGACGACACCTACCGCCAGTATCCGTTTGTGGGCGGCGCGATCTTTTTCTGTTATAACGATTACCGAACGCATGTGGGTGACAAAGGGATCGGGGTATTGAAGCAACGTGTCCACGGAGTTGTGGACCTTTACGGGGCGCGCAAGGCGTCGTTTGAGGCGCTAAGGCAGGAGGCGAGTCCTGTGCAAGCACTCAGGCTGACGGCAGAGGGGAATTCCCTGAAGGCAACCGTGGAGGCGCGTCGCAAGCTTCCCGCTTACACGCTGGAGGGCTACACGCTGAGATGGATTGTCTACGTTCAAGGCGACCTGCCGATGGAGCAGCATGAAACCCCACTGCCTCGCCTCGCCCCCGGCCAGTCGGCCACAGTTTCGTTGAGCTTCCATCAAGAAAATCCGACGCGCGTTCGCGTCGATGCCATTCGTCCCACCGGCTTTTCGGCAATGACCACGATTTGGAAACCGTGAGGGGTGGACGGGAGGTTACAAACTCCGGTCAAGGTATGCCCGAAATCTTGAGAACCTGCGCTTAGGGGTCGTCACGAAATAACCGTTGCATTGGTCGCTGGACAACCCCTCACCCGTCCCGCGCCTGCGGGACACCCTGGAGTTTGGACATTTTTGGAAACTCTCCCCCCAGGGGGGGGTGAGGGGGTGCCGACTCGAGAATCGAACGGTTATTACGTGACGACGCCTTAATTTGTGCCGTGAGGGAGTATTTGATGAGCGACCATTTCTGGCTTGGCATGGCGGTCATTTTCATCAGTGGAGCGTTGAATGGAAGCTTTCCGCTGCCCATGAAGTACACGCGTCAGTGGAAATGGGAAAACACCTGGCTGGTTTTTGCCGCCGCAGCGCTGCTGATTATACCGTGGCTACTGGCAGTGGGTTTCGTGCCACACCTGGAGGATGTCTATCGAGGCGTTTCCAGCCGTGCGCTCCTCGCCCCCCTGGTCTTCGGCTTTCTGTGGGGCATCGCTCAAGTGACCTTCGGCCTGGGAATTAGCGCCGTGGGCATGGCGCTGGCGTTCGCGGTGGTGGCCGGCCTGTCTTGTCTGTCGGGGTCCCTCGTACCCTTGTTGGTCCTTAACCCTGTAGACCTGCTCCGGCCGCGGGGCATCCTATTGCTCGTCAGCATGCCCATCCTCTTTGCCGGCCTCGCTCTCTATGGCATGGCAGGCCGCCGGAGAGAGAAGGAGCAGAGGCCTGCCGGCCCCTCCGCCAGCGCAGTAGCTTCGAGTTTTATGGCCGGGCTTGCCATTTGCATCTTCACCGGTATCTTTGGGTCAAACATTAATCTCGGCTTCGCTTTCAGCGGCCAAGTCCTGCAAAAGGCCGTTGCCCTGGGAGCTTTCCCGGTCACCTCGACCTACGCCTCGTGGGCGCTGGTGCTGGGCGCCGGCTTCATTCCTAATCTGCTCTATTGCTTCCTGCTGCTTTTTCGTAACGGGACCTGGTCGGTTTTCCTGAAACCGGGTTGGGCAAGAGAAACCGGCCTGGCAATTGCCATGGGCTTGCTCTGGCTTTCGGGGATGGTAGGTTATGGCATCGGCGCGACGCTGGTAGGAAAGTACGGAACTTCCCTTGGCTATGCGCTGTTCGTTTCCGCAATGATTCTCTCTTCGAACCTCCTCGGCATCCTGACAGGAGAATGGCGAGCCACTTCCCCGGGCACCCGCAGGGTGCTGACGGCGGCGGTGGTGGTAATCCTGATTTCCGTACTTGTCCTGAATCTTGGAGGACTCTTCTAATACGAAGGTGCATTCAGATTGATACAGTGCAGCCCTTGGCCGCAACCAAAAGCAGATTCTTCTGCCGCAAGGCGGGATGAGAATGACGTGTCATCCTGATCCCGCCTTGCGGCAGAAGAATCTGCTTTTCTTCGCGCCACGCGATGAAGTTAGCGCCTAGCGCTACAGGGGAGTTATCAAGTCTTATTAAGTGTTATTTGGGATGATGTTCAAAATGAGGCAGGTGTCACCGTGATGGCAAAATAGAAGCGCCAGTCGCGGTTTACGCGGGCCTGCAAGACGTTCCGGGACTCATCGTATTTCTTGGCGCGGAGCGAGGGGTGGCGAAAGTCCTCCAGCAGCAGTTTCACTTGTTTATCGAATGCTTTCTGGACGGCGGTGGCAGCCTCAGTGTAGTCCTTTACAGCGGCGGCCGTCAGTTGGCGCTTCATCGGGCACTGGGTTTGACAGATGTGGTTTTCTTTGATCGGGCTTTCTTGGCTTCGCCGTGGAGAAACGTCGTCATGTCTTCGTGGATCTCGAAAGGCCCGTACGTCTCGCCTCTTTTCGCCTGTTCCAACGACTCAGCGAGGCGGGCATCGATGACCCGGCGCTGGGCCGGCGTGTACTCACGGTCAACAATAAGTTTTGGGGTGAGAACGATCTTGCCTCTTTCTGCTTTGGCTTCTACCAGGTCGCCATCAACGAGGCCGACCTGGACACGAAGCCGGGTGGGAATGGTCACTTGGCCCTTGCGCTGCACTCTAACGATGCTGCTCATGGGGTCAATTTCCGGAAGTCGGAAATCCAGACTTTCTGAAATGAGGGGTAGCGGTTTGCTGAAGAGCTGTCAAGGGCAGCGATATTGGTATAAGATGTGGGGTACGCGATATATAAATGAGAATCACGCACGAGGAACCTCCCAGTGATCCTCAAGCCCACCGCTGAGCCGGACAGCAGCGGGGGGCGACGGTGGCACTGGCGGGTGGCGCATACGTGCCGCCGCTTGGGGTGTATGTGATCATGCACCGTCATCGCATACGTATGGCTCTCCGTCCTGTTGCGAAGCCACCCCATACCAAGGACTGTTGCTCAGGCGTGGCTATCGTCTGACACTCGTCAAGGAGGCACTATGAGAACGGATCTAGTCATAGATGTTGGAATGCACGTTGGAAAAGATACGGAGTTCTACATCTCAAAGGGCTTCCAAGTCGTAGGCATTGAGGCGAATCCCGAGCTAGCGCAGCAGGTAGCCAAACGACTTTCAGCCTATGTGAGTGATGGAACGTTGAGAATCTATAATGTTGCGATAGCAGACCGCGTCGGCACTACTGATTTCTGGGTGAATTCGGCTCATGACAATTGGGGTACCACTTCGGCCCAATTCGCAGACCGGTATGCCGCATTGGGCGGGACGAACCGCTGCATAGCAGTGCCGTGTATGCCGTTCGGACAGATCCTTGACGAATGCGGGTCGCCTTATTATTTGAAGGTTGATATCGAGGGCGCCGATTTGCTCTGTTTGGAGGCGCTGCACGGGAGAGAACGGCCCAAATATGTTTCGTTCGGGGGGGGGTTAAACTGCATGGGGTTTGACGGGACATTCGCCGGATTATCGCTCTTATGGAATCTAGGATACAGGCAGTTTAAGGTCGTTAATCAGGGATTGAACCATACAGTGAGATGCCCGTACCCGCCCCTCGAGGGTAGGTTCGTGGATGCACGCTTTGACGGGCTTTGTAGCGGACCTTTCGGCGAGGAAGCTCCGGGAAAGTGGCTGTCCGCGGAGGAAGTACTGCTGAAGTGCCGGCGACTCATACGGGACCAGCGCGACTATGGGATGAATGGGCGACACTTCCGCTCGGTATGGGGTCGATGCTATAAGAAGTACAGGCGACTCGTGGGTGAGCCGGTGGAATGGTGGGACATCCATGCGAAACTGGGCGCCGGAATCAATTGAGAAAATGAGCCTCTTTTTGCGTTTGATCAAATAAGCGAGGGCACGCCGGCTTGACTTGCCCGATCACACCTCTCGCCACCATTTCCTCGAGTTGGTTTTTAGAGATACGGTTGTAGACTTTGGCAAAGGAAACTATTCGTAGATGGATTCGCAGAATTGGCGAGGTGACGCCTCGATTAGCAGAGTTTCTCCTGTTTGTGGTATATGCGTTTCCACGGCTTTATATATTTGTGGCTCGCTCCTCGAATTTGATCCAACATGCTACCAGACGCGTCTGGCACATCCGTAAGGATTTGATAGGGTTGTCGTAATGAGCGAATCTTCAAGTCCGACAGTTAGTGTCGTCATCGCTGCCTATAACGCCGCTCGGTGGACTGCCGAGACGCTGGATAGCGTGCTTGCCCAAACTTTTCGGAACTTCGAAGTTATCGTGGTGGATGACGGGTCGACTGATCAAACCCCGGAAGTAGTCGCCGGTTATAAGGACCGGATTCGGTATCTCCGCAAAGAAAACGCAGGGGCAGCTTCAGCACGGAATGTGGGGATCCGTGCGGCGCGGGGCTCCTATATCGCCTTTGTGGACGCGGATGACCTGTGGTTGCCGGAGAAGCTGCAACTGCAAATGGACTTGTTTTCCAGGCACCCTGACCTTGCCTGGGTGTATTCTGACGCCATTGTATTTGATGAGGAAAGTGTCCAGGAAGTATTTAGGACCAGCGACGTGACAAAGTTCTACGCCGGCGATATCTTGCGTCCACTCCTGTTGTTCAATTTTATTGCCTCTCCAACGCCTGTAATCAGGCGGGATGTTTTTGACACGGTTGGTTATTTTGATGAGTCGCCGGGTTTGCAGAGCGGCGAAGATTGGAACATGTGGTTGCGGATTGCTGCAAAGTACCGGGTGGAGTTTGTCGACCGGCCCTTGGCGAGATACCGCCGTCACAGGGCGGGCAAGAGTGGGTCGGGCGATCTCAAGTATACATTCCGGAGCAGGTACACGATTGTTGAGAACGCGGTGGCCCGAGATCCCCAGAGACTATCCGATCTGCGGGAGCAGGCGCTTGCGAGGGTGTGCATTGGAATGGTAGGACCGATGGTAAGCCGGGGGGACCGCCGAGGAGCGCGCCTGATGCTGGGACGCGCAGCACGCCTCTTTCCCTGTGACTTCAGAATTCTACTCTCTTGGTTGCAAGCGCTCTTGCCAACTGCCATTGTCGATTGGGTTCCGAGCGTTCGAAGACTTCGGCGCTGTGAGTTCTTCCGTTAAGGATGCACGGTCAAAATAAGGCATCCAGGCTTGAGCGGCGATATCCCTTCCATCGATGTGCGGCAGTGGATTGGGCAGGATAGAATGCGAGAGGTGAAACTGTTGTTGCCATTAGTCGGCAGCATGACACGGACCTGTGGTGTGCTGCACGGGCAGGAAAGGGTTGGCTATGCCAAAGCTTGGGCTGTTCATTTACGGCAACGGCGATAACCCCAGAGTGGACGGAGCGGCCTGAGGCAGGACCAGATCGTCAAGGGAGCTAGTGTCATGTAACATTTAAGACTTGACAATAGACCCGCTCCGTGTTAGGCTGGGCTCATGTTTACACCAGCGACGCGTATGAACCTCAGCAAGAACGAAAAAACCGCATTGGAAACCCTGGCCCGAGCTAGAACTACGACGCAGAGAACGGCCCGCCGCTGCCGAGTCATTCTGCTGGCGGCGCAGGGAACGCCCAACCGGGCGATTGCGCGACAAGTGGGCGTTTCGCGTCCGACCGTCTTGGCGGTGCGGGCCGCCTATGTGCGAGGCGGTGTGGGAGCTCTGGAGCGGGACAACCCCCGCCATCGCTCCCGGCGCAAGCTGCTTCCCGCTTTGGAGAAACAGGTGATTGAGACTACTTTGCACACCAAGCCGCCGGCCGCTACGCATTGGAGTACGCGCACCTTGGCCCGGCACTTGGGTTTGTCCCACATGACGGTGCACCGGGCTTGGCAGGACCACGAGTTGCAACCCCACCGAGTGGAAACCTTTAAGCTCTCCCAGGACCCCAACTTTGAGGCCAAGGTGTGGGATGTGGTGGGGTTGTACTTGAATCCCCCCGACCACGCCCTGGTGCTCTGCGTGGATGAGGAAAGCCAGATTCAAGCCCTCAACCGGACCGCTCCCATCCTGCCCTTGCGGCCGGGGTTGCCGGAGCGGCGGACGCACGACTACGAGCGGCATGGCACCACCACCCTGTTTGCCGCCTTCAACATTCTCACCGGCAAGGTGATGGGCCAGTGCCTGCCCCGTCATCGGGGCCGCGAGTTTGTGAGGTTCCTGCAACAGGTGGAGGGCGAGGTCCCCCCAGACTTGGACGTGCACTTGATCATGGACAACTACAGCACCCACAAAAGTCCCCCGGTGCAGTGCTGGCTGAAACCCAAGAAGCGGCGACGGTTTCACTTTCACTTCACTCCCATGAGCGGTTCCTGGCTCAATCAAGTGGAACGCTGGTTTGCCGAGATCACCCGCAAACGGATTCGACGCGGCAGCTTCAACAGCGTCCAAGAACTGGAAAAAGCTATCTACGAGTACTTGGCGGCCTGGAATGAGGCGCCCAAACCATTCGTGTGGAAAGCCACGGCCGACAGCATACTGGAAAAGGTTAAAGGTTGTAAAGAATTAAATGTTACGGGACACTAGCAGGAGGAAGCCAATCAAACCTAACCGTGATATCTTCACCGACCCTCTCGGCTCCTCTTCCGCGAGGTTACGCAAGGCATTAGCGGACTAACTTTCGCATCCTTATCTATTCGTCCTTTCCATCGGCCCAGCATACTTCACTCCTTCACCGTTTCAGGCAAGTTTCAAGTTCGGTCATGGCGCAATGTCCTTCGCGTCGACCTATTGTCCGAACATGCCCTCCGCTTTGCTTTCTCTGGCCCTGCTTAGCGGTTTCGATGCATTCTGCCAACCAGTCGGTGTATATTACCGGTTAGCCGGGAGCTAGGATGGAAACCCCCGGTATGGATGGCGGTTTTGACGTGCAGATGGAGGCGTGAGGTCTCGACTGGCCGTCCCTGAGGCGTAAGGCGGCACGGCCTGAGGAAACTGGGTGGACACCTGAAGCAAAAAGAGTCAGACAGGCAATGAAGTGGACTCGTTCGCCCCTGCAAGAACCTCAGCAGCCCGCGCGCGGGCTGCCCCTGTGGCGCTTGTTCTGGCGATACCCGGAATGGGGTCCGCGTGGGGGCGAAAAGGGCATCCGGCGATCGCGATGCTGGCGAAGCACTGCATGCCCGGTGGGCACCAGTGCGCGGGCGCGCCGAGTTAGCAATGAGACTTTCACGCCAAAGACAGTGGTTCTTGGCGCACTCGGGAGGCCTGTGCATCTCGCCGCCGCTCCTCGCTGCCTAGGCCTAGCGGACCCGGCGGCTGGGGCTTTCAACGACCGGGCCAGGATGATCCGCATGATTTCGATGGGGAAGGCGTCTCGGCGAAAAACTCGGTCGAGAATATTCGGTTTGGCGCGCCCGACAGGGCGTCGGGCCCTGCCGGCAACTCCTCGGCCGGGTCCTGCGTCAGCGGCCAAGGCCGGGAAAACTCCCCAGGCGCCACCGCCTGTGCCCGAGCGGGCTGCGTCCCGACCGGAGCGCGCCCGCGCACTCCTCATCACGGCCCTCGTGGCCTGCGCAGCCCTGCCTTATCTCAACATTCTGTTCAACGGGTTTGTCTATGACGACGACCTCCAGTTGGTGAAAAATCCGTACGTGCGGAGCTTCCAGTACCTGAAGGAAATCTTTACCACCAGCGTTTGGTCCTTCAAGGGCGTGGTCGTCTCCAATTACTATCGGCCGATGATGACGCTAGGATACCTTGTCTGCTATCGGCTCTTCGGCATGCGGGCTTACGGCTTCCATCTTGTCAGCCTTTTGCTCCACGTACTCATCGTCTGCCTCGTCTTTGTGCTCACCGAGCGTCTGACCGGGGACCGCATGTGGGCCTTCGTCGCCGGCGCTCTGTTCGCCCTGCACCCGATTCACACTGAATCGGTGGCCTGGATTGCTGCGGTTACGGACCTCGAGGTGACGTTTTTTTATCTCATCACTTTTGGAATCTTTCTCGCTTTGGCGAGGCTTAGGAGCCGGCGTACGCAGCCCATGCTGGCCACCATGGGGGTCACCTTCCTCCTTGCCCTGCTTTCAAAGGAGCAGGCAATGACTCTGCCAGCCCTAGCCACTGTCTATGAGCACTTCTACCGCGAGGACCGCTCCGAAACATCCGCCTCTCAGAAGCTGGCCCGCTACGGTCTGCTGTGGCTCGTCGGCGTGGCCTACGTGCTCTTGCGCGTTCACTTTCTGGGAGCGCTGGCGCCGGAAGAGAAGATGCAGCAGCTCGCCCCACAGCAAATAGTGCTCTCCGCCATCGCGCTGGTCGGCCAGTACGTTGGCAAGCTCCTCTGGCCCGTGCGGCTTTGCGCCTTTTACGTCTTCCACCCAAGTACCAGCCTGTTCGATCTTCACGTTCTCGCCGGCCTGTTAGTCCTCCTCGCGCTTGCTGCCCTTTTCTATGTCTGCTGGCGCAGCCACGAACGAAACGTCCGCTTCGTTTCCTTCGCCATCTTGTGGTTCTTTGCCACGCTCGCTCCCGTCCTCAACGCCCACTGGGTGGGCCTCAACGTTTTCACCGAACGCTATCTCTATCTGCCTTCCGTCGGCGTCGCATGGCTTGTGGGTTTCGGCGCGTCGAAGTTGTGGTCCGGCGCCGCGTCGCGTCCCGCGCAGCAGCGCGCGCTCGTGCTCGCCGGTATCGCGCTGGGCGGGCTTTTCGCCGCCCGCATCGTGATCCGCAACCGCGACTGGAACAATGACATCGCGTTGTACAACCGGACCCTCGAACTCTCGCCGGATTCCTACATCATCTTAAACAACCTGGGCGCTGTTTACTGGGACCAGGGTGCGGTAGAGAATGCTGAGAGCGCGTGGAAACGCTCGCTCGCCATTAATCCTCAATACGGCGTCGTGCTCAATAATCTGGGCATGGTGGCAGGCAAGAAAGAGCAATATGCCGAAGCAGTCAAATTCTTCCAGCGTGCGATGGAGCTGAGACCGAACTCCCTGGATCCGCATCTCAACCTGGGTACGGTCTACCGGCTTATGGGACTCGCGGGCCCGGCCGAGTTCCAGCTTCGGAAAGCACTCGCGCTTCCGCCTCCCGACTCCCGCGTTCCCAATGAGCTCGGCCAGCTTCTCGTGCAGGAGGGCCGCACGGACGAGGCCGAAGATCAGTTCCGCGCCTCCATCCGTATTGAGCCGAATGCCCTCGCCTACGACTTTCTCGGCGAGATCAATATTCGCCGGCGCGCTTGGGGGGAGGCGGAGCGCGACTTTCGGGCCGCCCTGAGCTTGGATGAGTCTGACAGCAACGCCCACTGCGGACTGGGCTACCTTTACAAGGCTGCGGGCCGCAAGGCTGAGGCTTTGAGCCAGTACCAAGCCGGCTTGGTGAAGGATCCCGCCAACCCCCAGGCGCTGGCGGCTGTCCAGAAGCTGCGGCAACAGATCGCCGGCGCCGCACCGTAACCCTCGCCACAACCGGCATCACCGCCAACGATGGGCCGGGCAGGCTACGGAGTTTGATTCGCATGATTTCAATGAAGAAGGCATCCGGGCGGAAAACTCGGTGGAGGAGCTTCGCTTTGGCGCACCGGCGAGGGCCTCGGTCCCGGCCGCTGGCTCGGCAAGCGCTTCCGACGTCGGCGGCCAGGGTCAGAAAAACTCCTCAGGCGCCGCCTGCGCCCGAGCGGGCCGCGTTCTGGTCGGATCGCACCCGCGCGCTCCTCATCACAGCTCTCGTGGCCTGCGCCACCTTGCCTTATCTCAACATTCTGTTCAACGGTTTTGTCTATGACGACGACACCCAGTTGGTAAAAAATCCGTACATCCGGAGTTTCCAGTACCTGAAGGAGATCTTTGCCAGCAACGTTTGGTCTTTCTCGGGCGTGACCGTCTCCAATTACTATCGGCCGATGATGACGCTGGGATACCTTGTCTGCTATCGGCTCTTCGGTCTGCGGGCTTACGGCTTCCATCTTGTCAGCCTTTTGCTTCACGTTCTGGCGGTCTGCCTCGTCTTTGTGCTCACCGAGCGTCTGACCGGGGACCGCGTGTGGGCCTTCCTCGCCGGCGCTCTGTTCGCCCTGCATCCGATTCACACTGAGTCGGTGGCCTGGATTGCTGCGGTTACGGACCTCGAGCTCACTTTTTTTTACCTCCTCACCTTTGGTTTCTTTCTTGCCGTGGCGAGGCCGGGGGGCCGGCCTTCGAAGGCCCTGCTGGCCGCGATGGGGGTTGCTTTTGTTCTCGCCCTGCTTTCCAAGGAGCAGGCGATGACTCTGCCGGCTCTCGCTACTGTCTATGAGCACTTCTACCGCGAGGACCGCTCCGAAACATCCGCCTCCCGGAAGCTGGCCCGTTACGGTCTGCTGTGGCTCGTCGGGGCAGCCTATATGCTCTTGCGCATCCGCTTTCTCGGAACGCTGGCCCCGGTCGATTTCCACGCCGAGGTTACCCCACAGCAAATGGTGCTCTCCGCCGTTGCGCTCGTCGGCCAGTACGTCGGGAAGCTTCTCTGGCCCGTGCGGCTCTGCGCCTTCTACGTTTTCCACCCGAGCACGAGCCCGTTCGATCTTGGCGTTCTCGCCGGCCTGCTGGTCCTCCTCGCGCTCGCTGCACTTTTCTTTGTGTGCTGGCGCAGCCGCGAACGTAACGTCCGTTTTGCTTCCTTCGCAATCGTGTGGTTCTTTGCCACGCTGGCTCCCGTCCTCAACGCCCACTGGCTGGCCCGCAACGTTTTCAGCGAACGCTACCTCTATCTGCCTTCCGTCGGCGTGGTCTGGCTCGTCGGTTTGGGCGCGTCGAAGTTGTGGTCCCGCGCGGCGGCGCGTCCCGCGCAGCGGCGTGCCCTTGTGCTCGTCGGCGTTGCGGTGGGCGGGCTTTGCGCCGCCCGCATCGTGATCCGCAACCGCGACTGGAACAATGACATTGTGCTGTACACCCGCACTCTGGAACTCTCGCCGGACGCCGACGGCATCCTAAACGATCTCGCTAGTGCTTACTGGTTCGGGGGCGCGATGGACAAGGCTGAGAGCATGTGGAAACGCGCCCTTGCCGTGAATCCTAACAACGTCGAGGTGCTCAGCAATCTGGGCGTGCTGGCGCTCCGCAAAAAGCACTATCCCCAGGGGGCCGAGCTCTTCCAGCGTGCCATCAAGCTTAGGCCGGATGAGCCGAATCCACATCTCAATTTGGGTGAGACGTACTTGAAGATGGGGCTGAGGGACCAAGCCGAACCCCAACTTCGAGCGGTAGTCGCGCTCGCACCCCTCAACAGCCGCGCTCGCAATAAGCTCGGCCAGCTTCTTTTTGAGGAAGGGCGCGAGGACGAGGCCGAAGAACAGTTTCGCGCCTCCGTCCGTGTGGAGCCAAACGCGCTTGCTTACGACTATCTCGGCACGATTAATGGTCGCCGGCGCGCTTGGGGGGAGGCGGAGCGCGACTTTCGGGCCGCCCTCAGCTTGGAGGAGTATGACAGCTACGCTCACTTCGGACTTGGCGATATTTACACGCTTACAGGCCGCAAGGCCGAGGCTTTGAACCAGTACCAAGCCGGCTTGGTGAAGGATCCCACCAACCCCCAGGCGCTGGCGGCTGTTCAGGAGCTGCGGCAACAGAGCGCCGCCGCGCCGTAACTCTCGCCACAACCGGCATCACCGCCAACGATGGGCCGGTCATCCACCTTCAGGGCGGAAACTGGAAATTTGAAACTGGAAACTGGACGGGGAAGAAAATGGAAACTAGAAAATGGAAACTGGCCGAGGCTACGAGTTCCCAGTTTCCAATTAACAGTTTCCAGTTTCCAGTTTCAAATTTCCTCTGCCCTGAATCCTGACTCCTGAATCCTGCATTTTTCACGCTTTATTGAGAGCGAATGATCTTGTATTCTAGGCAGGTATGGGCCTTTCGGCGGAAAACCCCTTTCCCAGAGCCTACCCGGCAGGGGAAGTGGAAGTGAAGGAAGAAGAAACGGAACGACCACGAGGCGCGCCGCAAACTTTTTTCCTATCTTTTGCGTCATCAGGAGTGGAATTGGGATTAGAGATTTCTGATCGTCCGGACGCCGCGCTGGTACGAGACGCGATGAGCGGGCAGCCGGAAGCATTCAACGTGCTCGTAAGGCGTTGGGAGCGGAAGGTTTACAGTTTCCTGGTGTATTTGACGGGACGGCCTGAAGATGCCTTCGACATGTGCCAGGAGGTTTTTCTCTCCGGCTATCGTCATCTCGGCCAACTGAAGGATCCGCATAAGTTCCCCCAATGGCTGTTTCGGATCGCGCGCAATACGGCTCACTCACACGCTCGGCGGGAGCGTGAGGAAGAAACTAGCCTGAAGGATCTCGACCCGGCCGGGGATTCTTCCAGGGTGAGGGTGGGCGAGGTAGGGCAGTGGGAACGAGGCGAACTGAGAATCTTGGTGGAAAAAGCGCTCGCGGGACTGCCCCTCGAGCAGCGGGAAGCGATTGTCCTGAAGTTTTACCAGGGTTTCAAATTGGCGGAGATTGCCGAGATCCAGGGCTGTCCGCTGAGTACGGCCAAGACGCGCGTGTACTCGGGTTTCGAGCAACTGAGGAAGTTCATCGTAGGTTAGTACTGCACTTGACGGTTACGAGTGTTACAACGTGGTCTTGTTCCTTTCAGTGTGGCGACTGGTAAAGCGCACACGGGGTATCTGGCAGGCACGGCAGGCGCCATCCTGTCCCGGCGGGAGAGGGTCTTGCGTCACGTGATGTGACGTTCCCTTCCTCCCCTTACCCTCTCCCGTGGGGGGAGGGTGGCGCCATGCAGCGCGAGTGTCTCGCCTGAGACCGGTTCCTTTCCCTTGGGATTCAGGCGTCAGGGGCGAGCGGCCGCAGAGAGGCGGCACAACTGAGTCGGGAAGAAGCCGGGAGTCAAGAGTCAGGAATCAGGAAAAGAGCGAGCCGAGCAACCAGCAAAATGCGGTACTGGGGACTCAGGAGGGCGGAAACTGGAAATCATGAAGTTGCAACCTGGCTCTAGAGGGTGCCAGTTTCAAGTTTCCAGTTTCCTCCTTCCTGAATCCTGAATCCTGTTGTTCTGACCCCAGCGCAGAAGAAGAGGTGAACGTCATGGGATGTCGTGAATGGGAAACCGAGCTGACGGATTGGGCGCTGGATGAGCTGTCTCCGCTGAAGGCGCGGCAGCTCGAGCAGCATCTCGGGCAGTGCGAGGACTGTGCGCGCTCGGTCCAGCGCTTACGTGGAGTGCGGCAGGCGTTGATGAGCAGTTTGACGGACCACCAGATGCCTGCCCACTTGGTTCTTGTAGGAGAGAAACCTCAGAGTCTATTTGCGGGCTTCTGGACCGCCTTCCTCCGGACGGCGGCGCTGTCAGCGGCCGCGGCTGCGATTTTCCTGGTCGTCGCATCGGTTGGTTTCCGGTACGGGGGAAGCCGACTGCTTCCGACCAGCGCGCGGGTGGAGCCGACGTTGACGCGGACGGAGCTGCAAGCCTTTGTCGCCCAGGTGGCCGCCGAACAGGCCTCCTTGCAGAGGGAAGAGACACAGGCTGCCACTGAGGAACTGGCGGCGAGCCTGCGTGCGGAGCAGATGAGGAACCTGGCAAGCATCCAACAGCAGTTGCAGTATTTGGAGCTGGCGCAGAATACGGTCTGGAAGGAAACGCAGCGGCAGAACGAGGTGATTAGCCTCGTTGCTCACAATCAATTGCAGCCACCCGCCAGCTCATCCGCGGAGCCCTCGAGGAGGTAACTCGAATGCATTTCAAGCTAGGAAGGTCAGGCAGGGCAGTTATGGTTGGCCTCGCCTGCTGGCTTTTGCCACTGTGGACTGTTCGGGCGCAATCGCCTCCATCCAATCTCAGCGCGCTGAAAGGCGAAATGAAAGTCTTCGAAGCGGTCATTGATGGAACTATGGCCCAGACTTTCGCTCCCCCCTTCGGACTGCTCGAGAAGACCAAGGGAACGTATTTGCCCGGTTTCGGTCTGGCTTTCAGCTTGGAAGTCAACCTGTATCCTATGCGCGCTCCCAATCCCTTTAATAGTACTCCCTTGACCAAGGCGGAACTCGATGAGGGGCAAAAGGCAAAGCTGGCGCGAATCGCAACCATCAAAGAGTCGGTTCCCCGTCTCTTGGCCGACCATGCGATGAGCTTGCGGGACCTAGGCTCGGACGATTCCGTTGCGGTGGTCGTGCACCTTTTTGAAATGCAGCCCGGACAAATCAAGTTTCCCGACCAACTGGTCATCGAGACCAGGAAGTCGAATTTGGATCAGTTTTGGGACAAGAAGATTTCCTATCGAGAGTTAACCGCCAAGATGACGATTCTGGAATTTTAGGAGCTGCTCAGAATGGCGTCCGTTACGGTCAGCCACAAATTGTTGGGACAATTGCTCGTGGAGCGCGGCCTGCTGCCGGACGAGGACCTGCAAAAGGCACTGGCGTTGCAGCGGGAGCGGAAGGGGCGTTTGGGCAAGATCCTTTTGGACCTGGGCTATGTTTCGCAGCAGGACTTGCAGAGTGTTTTGTCCGAGCAGCTCGGTATCCCGCGCGTTGACCCAGCCGAACTCCAAGAGGTGCCCATGGAGGCGGCCACCTTGCCTTCCGGTTTCTTGCGCCAAGCTCTGCTTTACCCCTACCGAGTTGATGATGGCACAGTTCTCATCGCCATGGCCGATCCACTCGACAGCGACAACATTCGGGCGATTGAGCAGTTGATGGGACGGAAAGTGGAAGTGCGACTGGCGAGTGAGGCCGCCATCCTGAAGGCCCTGGATGTCTGGCTGGGCGCGGAACAACCTGAAGAGGGCCTCGAGGCGTCGGACTCCGGCGAGCCACTTCGAGCGGCGGAGGCTGAGGCGGCCGACATTGACCAACTGCGCGACTTGGCTTCGGAAGCGCCGGTGATTCGCTGGGTGAACCAGTTGGTGGCGCGCGCCCTGGAGCGTCGTTCCAGCGACATCCACTTCGAGCCTTTTGAAAGGCAGTTCCGGGTCCGCTATCGAATCGATGGAGTCCTGTACGAAGTGCCGGCTCCGCCCCGCGAGATGCAGGCGGCGATTACTTCGCGGATCAAGCTCATGGCCAAGCTCAACATCGCCGAGCAGCGCCTGCCCCAGGACGGCAGGATTCCGCTGCGGGTTTTGGGCCGCGAAATCGACCTGCGAGTCTCGACCCTTCCCACGCTTTATGGGGAAAGCGTCGTGATGCGTCTTCTGGACCGCAGCGCGAGCGATCGCTATTCGTTGGCGACATTGGGATTCCCGGAAAGCCTGCTCCGGAAGATGGAGCATTACCTCAGCCTTCCCCACGGCCTTTTCCTGGTCACGGGCCCCACTGGCAGCGGCAAGTCCACCACGCTTTACGGTTCCCTGCGGCGGCTGAACACCATGGATAAAAAGGTGATCACCGTCGAGGATCCGGTGGAGTACCAGTTGCCGGGGGTCAACCAGATCCACGTGAATCCCCAGATCGGTCTGACCTTTGCGGCCGGCCTGCGTCACATCGTTCGCCAGGATCCCGACATCATCATGATCGGTGAAATCCGTGATCTTGAGACCGCCGAGATTGCCATGCGCGCGGCGCTCACCGGCCACCTGGTCTTCAGCACCTTGCACACCAATGACGCTCCCAGCGCGGTCACGCGCCTGACGGATATGGGGGTGGAACACTATCTGGTTTCATCTTCCTTGGTTTCCGTCCTCGCTCAACGGCTGGTGCGCGTATTGTGTCCGGATTGCAGAAAGCCGTACGCGGCCGATGGCGACCAGCTTCGGAAAGAGGGTTGGGAAGGCGCGAGCGGTCCTCTGACGCTTTTCCGCGCTGAAGGGTGCGCGCATTGCGCTCATACCGGCTTCGTCGGGCGGGTGGGAATCTTTGAATTCATGGAGCTGGACGAAGGAATCCGGCGGGAGATCGTGGCCCGCGCCGACGCCAGTACCTTGCGGGCGACGGCGCGGGAGCGAGGTATGCGTAGCCTGAAAGAGGACGGGTGGCTGAAGATTGCCTCGGGGCAGACGACGGTGGAAGAAGTGTTGCGCGTTACGCAGGAGGTTTAGCGGGAAGAAGCAGTCAGTTGTCAGCGGTCAGTCGTCAGTTGACGCCAGGATTTTCGATTTTCGATTGACGATTTTCGATTGTCCAATCGTCAATCTTCAATCGGCAATTCTTTGGCTCCAGGTGGGCGAGTATGCCGGAGTTTTCCTACAGAGCGATCAAAGGAAGCGGCGAGCTGGTTCAGGGGACTCTAGTGGCGGAGACCGAGCCGGCTTTGCTGGCGCAACTCAGCCGCATGGGATGCATGCCCATCCACGTGCGTGCGAATGACGGCTCGGGGGGCTCAGGTTGGTCACGGCTCACCCGCCGGGGCTTGTCTTCACAGGATCGCTTGTTTTTCGCCCGGCAGCTTGCCACGCTCGTGCGGGCGGGCATCCCGCTCGACCGCAGCCTCTCGCTCTGCCGTGACTTGGCGGAGAAGCCGGCGCTGCGGGGAGTCATCGACGGTACGCTCAAGGAATTGCGTGGCGGACAGTCGTTGGCCCACAGCCTGGCCGCCAACGAGCACTTCTTTCCGCCCCTTTATGTCGCCATGGTGCGGGCCGGGGAAGCCAGCGGCACGCTGCCGGCGGTCCTGGATCGCCTGGTGGAGTTTGAGGAGTTCAGTGCGGAGCTTCGAGGCTATTTGCTTTCAGCTCTCATTTATCCCATGCTTCTCCTCACCGTGGGTGGCGTGGCGATCGCTTTCTTGCTAGGGTTTGTGGTGCCGCGCTTCGCGCAGATCTTTGAAGAGGCGGGGAAGGAACTGCCCTTGCCAACCCAGATCTTAATGGACGTTTCCCTGGCTTTTCGCAACTATGGCTGGCTGGCAGCCCTGCTCATCGCACTCGCCTTATTCCTCGCTGGTCGCTGGGTACGGACCGAGCCCGGCCGGCTGCGTTGGGACCAGTGGCGTCTGAGGGCGCCCTTGCTGGGAGACGTCACCCTGAAACTCGAAATCGCCCGCTTTGCCAAGACCATGGGAACATTGCTGGCCCAGTCGGTCCCGATTATCTCGGCGCTGCGCCTTACCCGTGAGGTCTTGAGTAATCGCCGCGTGGCCGCTGCCGTCGAGCCACTCATTCAGGGTGTCAAGCGAGGCCAGGGGCTGGCGACCCCGCTGGCCGAAACCGGCTTGTTCCCGGCGCTCGCGGTGCAATTGATGACTCTGGGAGAGCAAACTGGAAAGCTGGACTCCATGCTGCTGGAGCTGGCCGCGATTTACGACCGGGAGGTCCGCGTGGCCACCAAGCGCTTGGTGGCGCTGGTCGAGCCGGCGGTGATTCTGGCCATGGGCTTGGTTGTCGGAACCATTGTGGTTTCCACTCTGCTGGCGATTGTTAGCATCAACGAGGTACCTTTCTAATGCGACGACCAACTAAAGAGAAAAGGCATTTATCGGGACAGCAATGCATGCAGGGTTTCACCTTGATCGAGTTGATCGTGGTGGTTCTAATCCTGGGTCTGCTTGCCGGTCTGGTAGTCCCCCGCTTGTTCAGGCATGTAACGCAGGCCAAGATCACCGTGGCGAAGGCGCAGATCGCTGCCTTCCAGACCGCGCTCGGGGCCTACAAACTGGATACGGGCAACTTCCCCAATACGGACCAAGGCTTGCAGGCGCTGCGGACGCTCCCTCCGGGCGTCAACAACTGGAACGGTCCCTACCTCCCCAAGGACATCCCCATGGATCCTTGGAACCGGCCCTATATCTACAAGTATCCTGGGGAACATGGCGATGAGCCGGACATCATCAGTTATGGAGCCGACGGGCTACCGGGCGGCGAGGGAGAGAATGCGGATATCCTCAGTTGGAAATGAACGGCGTCACCCCCGGTCGCAGGAAGCCGGCGTGACGCTGCTCGAGCTGGTGATCGTCATGGCTATTCTCTCACTGGCAATGGCGCTGGTCGCTCCGCGTTTTGGCAACTGGAGCGATGAATGGACCCTGAGGAGCGCGGCAGAAAGGGTTGCGCAGACGGTCCGCTACGCTCGTACGCGCGCGCTTTTTGAGCAGAGCTATTACGTGGTGGAAATCGAGCCGGGAACGCGCCTGGTGCGGGTTTTCAATCCCGCCTCCGGTTTTTCGCGGGGGTTTACACTTCCCCGGGGCGTGAAGGTAGATGACGGCGAAGATCCCTCGCCTCCGGTCGTACGATTCCTGCTCCCACCGTCCGGGGTGGTGGAAGAGAGGAACCTGTGGCTCAGTAACCGCCGTGGAAGCAAATTCAGGGTTCATGTGGATTTTTTGCTCGGTACTCCGGCCATCGAGGCCGTCAGACAAGGACCACGCTAAGTGCAGAGGATTATCCAACCTCATGGTGGGCCGCGCGAGGCCGGTGTCAGCCTCCTGGAAGTTCTGATGGCGATCTCGCTTCTGGGAATCAGCTTTGCCACCATTTTCTCGGGTCTTTCTGCGGCCCTTCGCACCACTGACCGCCTGGACCGTTTCGATCGGGCCAACGACTTTGCCGCAAGAAAGCTCAGCGAGCTGATCTTGGATCCCTCGCTGGCGGCCGACCAGGTGCGCTCCGGAGTTTCTCCTTCCGGTATCGGGTGGCAGGCGAGAACCCAGTTGGTTAACACGAGACCGCTCTCCGATCCTAAGAAACCGGCTCAGTTGGTTCGAATCCTACTGGAAGTTTCCTGGCGCACGCGTTCGGGTCGGCAGAGCCTCAGTCTGGAGACGCTTAAGCTGTGCATTCCGGAGCCGCCACCCAGTGGGTAGGTTCATACGACCGTAAGAGCAGGATTCCGCAGGACAGGATTCAGGATTCAGGAGGGCGGAAATTAGAAGTCTGTCGGCGATAGATTTCGTTGCACGTAGAATCAATAACTTGGGGACATCGAACCACTTCTAAGTTTTTGATTCCTCGCAGAAGAATCGTTATCTCCGACAGATTCCTGGAGATTAGAAATTAGAAATTGGCTTTCAAGGTCGCCAATTTCAAATTTCCAATTTCAGATTTCCAGTTTCTTCTTACCTGAATGCTGTTAGGAGAAGCTGTGGGGACTGATGCGAGAGGGTTCACGCTGTTCGAGGTACTGCTCAGTATTACGCTGATCGGGTTCCTGATGCTTACCTTGCTGATTGGCCTCCGGGTGGCAAACCGGGCTTGGCGAACAGGCGAAGCGCGACTCCGCCAGGTGCATGCGGAGGCTGAGCGGAATGCTTTCGTCGTCGAGCAGATCTCGTCCCTGGTTCCTTATCAGGTGACGACTAGTGACCCTCATCTGCCGGGAACATTTATTGTCCTACAGGCGAGCGCCACGTGTCTGCGCTTTGTTAGCTCTTATAGCAGCGTTTTTCGAAGCCGCTCGGGGCTGGTGCTCGCCGAGTACGGCATTGTCGAGGTTTCTCCCGAATACCTTGAGGTGGCGTTGCGCGAAACTCCGGTTGGAGATAATGACGTCCTCTTCCATAGGCTCGTTCGGAGTGTCACGAACGATCCTGAGACAGGGGTGCCCTTGCTCAACTACCAGCCGTTTTCAGTGAGAGTGACAGACCTGCCGTTGATGACGGGCCTGAGAGCCGCTTGGTTTGAATACTTGGACGTACACCCCGAGAAAGGCGCCGGTCCGGCCGGGAAAGGCACCGCTCCGGTTTGGCGGCAGGATTGGCATAGCAGGGAGGAGGCGCCTTACCCGGAGGCGATCCGGCTCCGCTGGGACCGTGGAAACCAGGAGGGGGAAGAGGTCATCCCCGTGCGAGCGAAGTTTATGCCGCAATCGACATCAGGGCAATGAGCAGGATTCAGGATTCAGGAGCCAGGATTCAGGATTCAGGAGTCAGAAATGCAGGATTCAAGAGCCAGCATGCAGGAGCCAGGGAAAAGCCGCAAGCACGCTTGCCTGAATCCTGAATCCCGAATCCTGAATCCTTCAGTTCGGACTGGCAGGGGGGACGCTGGCGTCGCCTTGCTGGCCGTGATGTCCGCTGTCACCGTGCTGATCCTGGTGGCTCTGGCGTTTTCGGGTTCGGTGCAGATCGAGACTCGGACGGCCATTTATCGCAAGCAGGCCACTCAGGCTTATGCCTTGGCGGCGGGCGGAGTCCAAGCCGCCATTCTGGAGATCGCCTACCCGCCTCCCAATGAGCAGCAAGATAAACCCCGGCTCTGGATAAAAGGGCAGAGTTTGGTTCGGGTGCCTTATGAGCAGGGCGCGGCGCTGGTGGAAATTGTGAATGAGACCGGTAAGCTCGACCTGAACGTTGCCGGGCGAGAACAACTGGCGCGTTTATTTGCAGCGCGGGGCCTGGAAGCGGCGGAGGCGGCCCAGTTGGCGGCGGCCATTAATCACTGGCGGAGCCCAGCGGGGTCTGATGACCAGGAGTCCAAGGCCTTGGAGGACTATTATCGCGACGCCGGGTATCGCCCCGCTCATGAGCGCTTCGGTTCCGTGGAAGAAGTGCTGCGCGTCCGAGGGATGAGCCGGGACATCTTCTACGGCACGGCAGAGTTCAGCCGCGAAGAGGGAATTCAATACAAATACGGAGTGGGGCATGACTTGACGATTTACTCGGGTTCCACTCAGGTCAATGTGAATTATGCGTCCGAGGCGGCCTTACTTAGCGTGCCCGGCGTGGACGAGGACTTGGCGGGGCCCATTGTCCAGGAACGAAGCAACAAGCCCTTTAAGTCACTGGAGGATATGGCGCACCGTCTGGCGGTATCCCTGCCGGATAAGGCGGTACCGTTCCTTACCATCGACGAGGTTGAGATTTACAGCATCGTCTCGGTGGGGGAGGTCAATGGCTCCCGGGTTCGCCGGACAATCAAAGCCGTTGTCCAGGTTGCGCCGGAGGGCGCGGCCCTGCATCGCATCATTGCCTGGTACGACGACTTCACAGATTGAAGGGAGGAGTCAGGAGTCAGAAGGCAGAAGTCAGAAGAAACAAGTCACGACTCAGAAGGTGAAAGTTGGAGCACAGAAGGAAAACTCTCCGTCACCGCATTCTGACTCCTTACTTCTGACTCCTGACTTCTCAAGCAGGAAGCCCTTGGCTATTTAAAAAATGTCTCTCGCCTTGACCAAACTCGCTGTCGGCGTCGATTGCAGCGGCGGCGCTATCAACCTCACCGCTCTGGGCCGCCGATTTCGGCGCTTTGTGATGATTGACGAGTTGCGTCTCCCGGAGCCCTTGCACGAGGATGCGGCCGCCAAAGTGGCCGGCTTTCTGGATCGCCATCGGCTCCGCGAAGCCCGCGTCATGGCTTGCTTGCCGCGCGAAGCGGTGCTGGTTCGATTCCTTGACCTGCCGGTGGAAGCAGAGCCGCAGTTGGCCAAAGTGGTCGGCTATCAGTTGAGATCGCTCCATCCCTTCAAGGACGATCAGGTCTATTGGGATTGTGCGGTTGTGGGCCGCGATCCCAAGGCGAAGCAGGTCAGCGTGATGGTGGTGGCGGCGGAGAAGTCGCATGTAAACCGCTACAAGCAGGCGCTTGAAGAACTGGGCCTGCGGCTGAGCGGCTTGACGCTGGCAGCCGCAGCCCTGGCTCTCTTGGCGAAGCCCCTGCTGCCGCCGGCGGCGCTGATCGTTTGTGGCCGAAGCTCGGGGTTGGAACTGCTGTCCTTCCGCCAGGGGAACTTGTGCGCCACCCAAGAGATTCCTCTCGAACCGAGCCCCAGCGCCAGAGAGCGATTCGACCGGGAGCGGCATCGCGCCCTCGCGGCTTTGCCCGTGTCTGACCCCGCCACGGTTCCTTGGTTTGTCTGCGGGTCCGTGCCGCCCCCCTTTTCCGACCTCCTCCAGGGGACCTCACCCTTGCCCGCTCCGAAGCTGAACCTGGCCAAGCGCGATGGGTCGGTGGGCTTCGAGTGGCCCGCGCTGGCTGCGGCCTATGTGGGCTTGGTCCGCAGCAACTCGTCGTTCATCAACCTCCTCCCGCCGCAAGAGCGTTGGCAGCCGCAGCGCGGCGCACGTGCCCCAGTTTACGCCTTGGGCGCCACGGCGGCGCTTCTGGCGCTCACCTTGGCGTCTCACGCCTGGATCGAAAGGGCGTTGTACGGCCGCACCCTGGAGCGCGCGCTGCGACGCCTGGAGGTTCCTGCTCAGCAACTTCGCCGGCAGAATCAAGAGACGAGTACTCTCGAGACCCGCGCGGCGGTCCTCGAGGATCTCCGGGCCGGCAACTGGCAGAAGCTCCGGCTGCTCGCGCAACTGACCAAGCTGCTCCCGGACGACACTTGGCTGCAACAATTGCAAATCGGCGAAGCTACCGTCGAGATCTACGGTTCTTCCAATCGAGCGGCGGATTTGGTTCCGCCCCTCGAGAACTCGCCTTACTTTACTCAGGTCGAGTTTACGTCTCCGATCACACGGGATAACAAGAACAAGGAGGTTTTTCGGATCCGCATGCGCCTGAAGCAGGCCGCGGCTGGAAAGGATTGACCATTGATGATTGGTGATTGGCGATTGGTGATTGAGTTTAGGATTGTCGATCCCTCAATCGCAGATCGCAAATTGCAAATCACCAATCACCAATCGCAAATCACCAATGCTAAAGAAGCTTAGTCGTCGAGATCGAATTGCCCTGACCGCCGCCGCGGTTGCTGCGGTGCTGTTCATGCTCTTGAACTTTGGCGTCTTCCCCCTGTTCGAGCACCTGGGCACCAGCCCGGAGGTGGTCCAACAGAATGAAGTCGAACTGCGCCGGGACATGCGACTGTTGGCCGGGGCGGAG
Organism: Terriglobia bacterium; assembly: GCA_049514855.1. Classification (GTDB taxonomy): domain Bacteria; phylum Acidobacteriota; class Terriglobia; order UBA7540; family UBA7540; genus CAVROP01. The sequence continues at coordinate 23,268 of JBEKUR010000026.1, read as the reverse complement.
CTTGAGAAGACCCATCTCTCTGCCGCCGGGGAGCGCCTGAAAGGACTCGAGGCGGGCCTTCTCGAGAGTTCCTCGCCTTCTCTGGCCAATGCCGAGTGGCAGCGGCTGGTGGGCCAGTTGGCTGACAGCAAGGGCATCGAGCTCGGCAGCAGTGAGTTCCTTCGCATTCAGGAGCTCGGCGCAGGGTATTCCCTCGTGACGGGTCGGGTGCAATTCCGCTGCCGCTTGGACCAGCTCGTCGATTTTTTGGTCGCTTTGGCTACCTCCCCCAAGCTCTTGTCCGTTACGGGCCTCATGGTATCCGCCTCCCAGGGGAGCGCGCAAGCCATATTAACCGTGCAGATGACTGTTGGGGCGGCGACCCGGACGGTAAAGCCAGTAAGCGCCGAGGCTGCCGCGCAGCACTAACTCAGGATTCAGGATTCGGGGAACTGCTGATTGAGGATTGGCGATTGGCGAATAGAAAACCGAAACTCGAAAATCGGCAATCGAAAATCGGCAATCGCAACGAGGCAGTTACACCTCACTGAAAGGGGTACCTATGCTAGCAAGACGCCGGGAACAGATTCTCATTATTGTCGGACTCGTCGGCCTGAACATCCTGCTGGGCTGGTTCTTGGGACGGTTGTGGAAGGACTATCGCAGCCGCACTCAGTGGCTCTACTCGGGTGCGCCGGCGCAGCCTCCTGCCACACCTGCGGCCCGCCTGAATCTGGCGGCACAGCCGCAAAGCTTCGTGGAGATCGTGGACCGAAGTGTTTTCAGCCCCCAGCGGGGCCGCCCGCAATCGCAATCGCAAGAAGAGGCTAAAGCTCCGAAGGAGCCGTTCTTGTTCGGGACCATGAATCTGGGGAACGGCTGGTTTGCGTTGATGGCCCCGGGTGACCAACCTTCCCCGGTCTCCAAACGTGTCCTACCCGGGGAGGAAATCGGCGGTTACAAGTTGGTTTCAATTGGCGCCTCGAATGTGGTGATTGAGTGGCAGGAAAAGAAGATCACCCTGGACATTTCCGAGTCTGCCCGGCGTATCCCTGGCAATGTTGAGAAAACGGCCAGCGGCAGCACGCGTTTCGCACCGGTATCAACATCGGGAAGCTCTACGCCCACCACCGTGAGGCCTACAGCCCCTGTTTCTGTTGCTGGGTCTTCCCACCCTGTCGATCAGGGCGGGCCGCCCGGGGCCTCTCCGGACGCTCCGCCTGGCACCGTCGTCGGAGGAAAGCGAAAGGTTGTGGTGCCGACTCCTTTTGGCACGTTTGTCCAATGGGAGGACGTCAGGCCGGCCGGCTCACAGGCGCCGCAACAAACCGGCAGTCCCAACAACTGAGGATTCAGGATTCAGGGAAGAGGAAATTGGAAACTGGAAATTGGAAACTGGAAATTGGAAATTGGAAATTGGAAATTGGAAACTGGGAACTCGTAGCCTCGGCCAGTTTCCATTTCCTAATTTCCAGTTCTCATTCCCCTGACTCGTGAGTCCTGCATTTTGGAAGGAGCCAGGATTTAGAATTCAGCAAGGGCTTTTCCTGAATCCTGAATCCTGGACAAGGAGGAACAGATTGCTTTTACTCTTTAGTCAGCACCGCCGTCGTTTGCGAACACCGGGGACGATCCGTGAATGCCTGAGTGCGCCAGCCCTCTGGCGGGGAGCGATGTGGCTCTCGACTGGTTTTGCCGTGCTCGCCGCAGCCTCCCTAACCCTTCGCGCGCTCCCACCCGCCGCTCAGCAAGCCGGGCCGTCCGCGCCACAAACATCGCAAGCCGGGCCGTCCGCGCCTCAAGCATCGCAAGCCGGGCCGTCCGCGCCACAAGCATCGCAAGCCAAGCCGCCCGCGCCACAAGCATCGCAAGCCAAGCCGCCTGCGCCTCAAGCAACACAAGCCAAACCGTCCGCGCCACAAGCAACACAAGCCAAGCCGCCCGCGCCACAAGCAACACAAGCCAAGCCGCCCGCGCCTCAGGCATCACAAGCCGGGCCACCTGCGCCACAGGCATCGCAAGCCGGCCCGCCTGCACCACAACCATCGCAGCCCGGGCCCCGGCCCCCGTCGTCGCTACAAACTCTTCCTACCGGCGAAACCACGCCGGCCGAGCAGGCTCCGCCGGCCGCGCCTGCTGCGGCTGCTGGTAGGGCAGGGGTGGGGTTCCGTCTCGACAATGCTGACCTCCTACAGTTCATCAATCTTGTAGCCAGCGAGTTGAAGCTTAACTATATTGTGGATCCAGCCGTCAAAGGGGCGGTGACCATTTCCACCTCGGGCGACCTCAAGACCGAGGACCTGCTACCCATTCTCGAAACCGTGCTGAAGATGAATGGCGCCACGGCCATCAAGACCGGGAATTTCTATCGCATCGTCCCTCTCGCCGCGGCCCCCAAAAACCCCTTGGGTGTCTCGACCAACACTAATGGAGCAGGTCTGCCGGAGGATGATCGCATGCTCATGCAGATCATCCCTCTGAAGTTCGTCTTCGCGGCGGACATGGCCAAGATGCTTTCGCCGTTTCTTTCGGAGGGGGGCACGGTGGCCGTGCACGAGGCCGGCAACACCCTGATTCTGGTCGATGACAGCTTGAACGTCAAGCGGCTGATGGAGATCCTCCAGCAGTTTGACAATCCCAGCTTTGCCGCGCAGCGCGTGCAGTTGATGCCGGTGCACAACAACGTGGCCTCCGCTCTGGTTCCCGAGCTCGAGGCGATTTTCTCCACCTACGCGCTCTCCGACAAGCAGACGCCCTTGCGCTTCGTGCCCCTGGATCGCATCAATGGCATTCTGGTGGCGGTCGCTGATCCCGCCGCCTTCGATGAAGTCAAGGGATGGATAGCGAAACTCGACCAGCCGGCCGCCCCGAACGGAATTCAGACCTTTGTTTATAAGGTTCAGAACTCCGAAGCCGATTACCTTGCTAAACTGCTGAACGCCCTTCGGGGTCGAGGTGGAGGAGGTCTTGCTGGGGAAACCGGGCTGCGAACTTCCGGCGGCGCGGCAGGGCGCGGCAGGGGACTCGCGTCAGGCAGGGCCGACACAGGGTCGGCGCCGATGCAGGAACAAAGTTTCCAGCAGCGGTCCAGTGAAACTACGGCGGGCATGGGCGCTTTCAGTCCAGCGGGTGGCGAGGGAACTGCTGCGGCCCCCGAAGCGGCGTTGCGCGTCATAACCGATCCGGTCAGCAATTCGATCATTGTGCAGGGCACTGCCCAGCAGTATGCCGAGATCGCCAAAACCCTCGAAAAGCTCGACATCCTGCCCCGCCAAGTCCTGATCGAAGCCCGAGTCTACGAAGTTACCCTGACTGGCGATCTTTCGTTTGGTCTCACGTACGCGCTCACGCAGCGCTCCAGCTCCAGCCCTATCAACGAGCTCCTCGGTTCCACCTCCCCTTTCTCTTTGCAGGCTGGCATGTATATCGGCCAAACCCGCCAATTGATGGCTTTTCTGACCGCCAGCGAAAACCGCTCGCGGGTGAAAACACTCTCGGCGCCCACCGTGCTCACTACCGATAGCACCGAGGCTCGAATCCAGGTGGGCGCCTCAGTGCCGGTTCTCACCTCCCAGGGTCTCGCCCAGGGCGGACAAATTGCGGGCAACAGCCTGTACACCAGTACCGTCAGCAATGTGGACACGGGGATTATCCTCTCGGTGACTCCGCGCATCACCAGTACGGGTCTGGTCTCCCTCACCATCGACCAGGAAATCAGCAACGAGGTGCCGCCTCCACCGGGTAGCACCATCCAATCTCCCAGCTTCACGAAGCGTTCGGTGGCCACCCACGCCGTGGCTCAGGACGGCCAGACCATTGCCCTGGGCGGGCTGATCTCGTACAACTACAATAAAACCGCTAATCGCATCCCCCTGCTTGGCGACATTCCTTGGCTTGGTGTGCTTTTTGGAAGCACTTCCTACAACACCACGGAGACGGAATTGATTGTGCTCCTGACGCCGCGCATCATCAGTACTCTTCCCGCCGCCAATGCTGCCACGCGCGAGCTTCGGGACAAGTTGAAGGACTTGCGGCGCGAATTCAAGAAGGACCAATTGTTGAACCCGTAGAAACAGGATTCAGGATTCAGGAGGGCGGAAACCAGAAACTAGAAATTGGAAACTGGGCGGGTAAGAAAATGGAAACTGGACGGGGAAGAGTATGGAAACTGGACGGGTAAGAAAATGGAAACTGGAAAATTGAAACTGGCCGAGGCTACGAGTTCCCAGTTTCCAATTTCCAATTTCCAATTTCCAGTTTCTTCTTTCCTGAATCCTGCTTCAATCGCCAATCCTGTGGGGGCGGCGCGGGAACCGCCCCTGTGACAAAAGTCCCCCCCGAAAAAAATCTTAAAAAAATCCTTGACAGCCCATCTTGTTGGTGCTACGCTGTAGCCCATCATTTAGAGTTCGATTGAGGTAGTTAACACGCAGCAAGGCGGCGAAGTCGGAGACATGCGAAGGCACCAGAAAGGCCTTGAGAGGACGGAGGGAGCGACGCTCGCTTCGACTCCTCGCTCACGCACACCAGGACTGCGGCAAAGAAAGTTGTTGACAAGAAAGTGGGCGTAATGGTAGGTTCATTGCCGTCCCATGGTTCAATTTGGCTTTTTCAGTCAATCGGGGTAGGCGAAACCAAATACGCTTGCCCCACAAAAGGAGAGGATAAAGATGACGAAGAAACGTAACTTGTTGTTGCTAAGTTTGCTTTTTGTTTTCGGTCTTTCGGTAGCGGCGCCCCTGTTCGCCGTTCCCGTTGTGGTGTTTAACGGCAATACGCCGACAGTTCGCATTATCCGGAACGAGGGCGACGCTGAGGCTGTGGGTACGATCACTCTGACCACCAGCAACGGTGGCACGATCTATAACCTCTCGACGGCTACCTTTGTCTTTAGCTCGACTATCGGCTCGAACCTAATCGGCTGGTCAACGCAAGTCGTGTGCACGGGCAACCTCGCCGGTGCAAATTGCCCTGTCGGCAACGTGGGGCCTTCTAATACGGTGAAACTGACTTTCCCCACTGTAGTCGTTGCCCCTGGCGATACGGTCTCCCTCACGGTGCGCGTTATGGCCCAGGGCCTTGCGTATGGCCAAACCGTCACTTCTGGCGTGACAGTCCTGTCTTCTCAGAGTGCGACGAACCAGATCAGCGTAAGTCCACCATCATACACAGTGGCACAGGTGGCGTCCGGGCCAGCCCTCACGGTGGCGCTCAAGGGGGATGCGGCTCAAGTCCTGACCTGCATCGGTGTTAAAAAAATCGATACGTATAACAAGGACTTCGCCATTCGCATTACGGAGAACTGGTCTGGTGCGCTAACCAGCCTAACTGACGAGTGGGGCCTTGAGAATGACACTTCGTCTGGTGGCCCGTTCAACGGCTCAGGCGTCCTGGTTACATTCGCGGCCATACCTATGGGGTTGCACATCGAAGCCGGGGACGTGTATTATTGCTGGCAATACCCGAGTGGCCCGCATGGCTGCATTAGTGAGAGCAGCAATCTGACCTTGGGTGCCGAGACACACACGTCCACGGTGAGCGGCGTGAAATCCTTCTTCTATCCGGTGACGGACACCAGCCTTCGTTTGGGGTCTCCGGAAGCTCAGGGCGTGGTTCTTCATTTCCATGTTTGGTCGGAAGGCCCGCTGATGCCAAATATGAGCCTCGCGGTCACGGAGACGGTGAGCCTATCTGACTCCCTAACACCTGCTACCACCGCTCCCCCCCCAGTCGGGACCGGGAACGCTATACCGTACTTCTCGATGGCAGAGCCGGGTAGCTTGACTGTGGTGGAGTTAAGCGATTGTGTCACTAACATGCTGTTCCCCTACATCAATACCTACCAGGGCTCCGGCATCGCGCCGTTCTCACACTTCGGCACGGGCATCGACTTCGCGAATACCACTACGGATCCGTTTGGTTTGAATCCCGCTACAGCGAAGGGCAGCGCTGTTCCACAACATGGTTTCTGCACCGTCTACTTCTACGGTGCGGATGAAAGCGGTCCGTACATTTACGTCACGCCAGACATATCTACAGGCGGGTCGTATGCCTTCGACGTGGCCAGCGCCGTTGGCACAACTCCCATCGTCTCGGTCAACCCAACGTATTTCGCCGCCAGGACAGGTTACGCCATTGCCATTTGCGGCTTCCAGAACGCTTACGGCTTCGCCGAGATCTATGACAACTTTGGGCCGGCCCCAATTGGCTTCAATAATCCGACGGCAACGCTGGGATACTTGGCGTACATCATAGCGGATCCCACGTTCTACCATCGTAGTCCCGGTGGTGACGCGCTCGGAGAGAATGCAATCGTTCCGTACAACCTGAACAAGCACCTCATCAAGGACTTGATGTACGGCACCAGTTGCTGTGACTAACCGTAATTGATCACGGGACGCTTTGTACCCAGTAACATCGGTGCGAGCGTTTCGAGGCGGAATAGAAGAGGCAGTTCTGCGCGAGCCGGGCTGCCTCTTCGCCCCACAGGAACCGCGCCACTAGTTCCACAGAACTTGACAGTGGCCGGTGTTTTGGGTTAGCGGAAACACAAGGGGCAGTTGCGCTCAGGCGGGGCTGCCTCCTTGATTCCACAATAGCTGGCCTCCAGTTCGATGTACCACACTTGGCGGGGGCCCGCGTTTTGATTTGTCGGAAGACGGAGAGGCTGCTGCTCGCAGGCACGCTGTTTCTCCAGTGATGGGTGACGTAGGTCCGTGTCGTGCCACGTGGGAGAATGGGGGGGGGAATTTACCCTTGGGCCGCAAGTCGCTGCCTTCGCCCACACCATCCCACGCCCTGCTCTCTCCCGTTAGGCGAGGAACAGGGAGTGTCCTCGCGGTAGGGCTGAATAACGGCCTTCCACGAGCACAAAGCGCGCAGGAAGGGTTCGTGTGAGCGGGTCCTGCTCTCCAGTGCACTTCTGCCTGGATTTCTTCGCACACCAAGTTCACCATGTTGCCGATGAGCGTCCTTAAAAAGAGGGTGAAGCGCTGTTTCCTGGCAGCTTCGTTGCTGGCTGCGTGCTGCCTGCTCGCTCCAGATGCCCTAGTCATAGCCTCGTCATTGAGTGAGGAGGCGTTGCGGGCCCGAGTGGAGCAGTGCTACAGCGCCCTCCAGCAAGGCGATTGGCCGAAAGTTGAAAAATACCTCACTAAGGATTCGAAGCCAATCTTCCGCAGGCAGACTAAGAACCCATTGATGGCATACAAGATTCAGTCTATCAAACTGGAGCCGGATGGGCAGACGGCAACGGTCGTGGTCCTGGTCCCGCTCATGGCTGCTGCGATGCCAAGGCCGATCCCCGTGCCCGGCACAAGTCTGTGGCGACTGAAAAATCGCGTCTGGTACATGGACCTTTCCCCACCTCAACCTGACGCGAACGCCCAGCAGGCGCTTTTCGATGTGGCGCCCAAGAAGGCGGCGCGTGCGCCTGCCCCTATTGGCGCTTCGAAGGACTTGAAGTTTGAGTCGAATTGGTGTGGTCTTGGCAACGTCAACAGCGGCGAGACTCCCGTAGCCAAGTTCCCCTTTAAGAATGTAAGTACACACTCCGTCACGTTGGCCGAAGTCCACCTTGGTTGTGACTGCCTGCGCCTGAAGACCCAGCAGAGGGAATACAAGCCCGGCGAATCAGGAACCCTGGAAATTGAGTTTGACACATCGAGCCTGGGACTCACCAGGGAAGAGTCATTTAGCGAAGGCGTCGTACTGAAGACAGAACCTGGCGGTGGGTACGTTATCTTAACTATCGCCGCCCTTGTGGCTCCCGCCCCCCAACCTCCCGCGAAACCTTAGAGTCGGTTACTGAGGGACCCGAAATCGAGCTGTGTGAACAGGCGCGGTTGCCGAGCGAGAGCATCCCGATCAAAAAAATGCGAGGGAACTTTGAGGAGACGGTGTTTCACCTTTTTTTCGCTGCTCGCCACGGCGCTTGCACTTTGGGGCTGGCCGGAATTCGCCGCTTGTGGGCAGCAGGCCTCCCCGCCCATCAAGGCTGAGTCCGCACCGGGCGAGCGAGTTGTGCTCACCATCGGCGAGGAGAAGATTACCGCCGCGGAGATCGAGAATTTCATTCAGGCGCTGCCCCCCCGATACCAAGCCTTCTACGGTGGGGCGGGAAAGCACCTTTTGCCCGAGTACATCGTCGCGATGAAGCTACTCTCCGCCGAGGCGGTCAAGCTGAAACTGGCGGAGCGCCCTGAGGTGGTACGTGCCATCGAGATCGCCCGTGAGGGCATCCTTTCCGACGCCGCTCGGAAGCACTTTTTTCAGAGTATAACGGTCAGCGACCAGGAACTTCGGGAACTCTACCAGAAGGACAAAACGCCCTATGAAGAGGTTCGCATTCGCCACATTGTCATCCAGACGCAGAACGCTCCGTTGAAATCCCCTGCCGGGGGCCATCCCGCGCTGCCCGAGCCTGAGGCGCGCAAGAAGCTCCGGGATATCCGTGAGCGAATCCTGGCTGGCGCTGACTTTGCACAGATGGCTAAGCAGTACTCGGAGGACACCGCCACCGCCGCTTCCGGTGGGGACATGGGTGTCATTCAGCGTGACAAGGTCGTCCCCCCAATCGTCAATGTGGCCTACTCTCTTGAGCCTGGCCAAGTGAGTGACATCATATTAACTCCGTCCGGCGTCGAGATTATTAAGGTCGAGAACAAGCGCACCAAGTCGTTCGAGGAAGTCAAGTCCGCCCTGGAGACGCAACTTCGGGAGTCCAAGGCGGAGGAGATCGTTCAGCGCCTCCTGGCTAATTACCCTTTGGTCATTGACCAGGAGTATTTCGCCGGCTCGCCGGCAAAGCAGCCCTCGACGGCCCCCCCGCCTAAGCCCTAGCGCCGCGCCCCGACTTGTCGGGGCGGCTGTCCAAAAGCGCTGTGACGAGCAAGCATCGCTGGTCAGAGGTCAGAAGAAAAGACCAAGCCACCGCCCGCCACTGATCGCTGCGAAGTTGTACTACTGTAGCACCAGGGGCCGTCTTCTTCTCCTGCCGCGAAGAAAAAATTCACCACAGAGCGCACAGAGAAAAGTACTTCTGCTCGCGCCAGCAGGGATTACAAGGTTACGGTCCCTTGTTTGCTGACCCGCAGTCTTTGCCTGCATCTCTTCTCCGTGACCTCTGTGGTCCCGCAGGCGCGGGATGAAATCCTTCTTGGGTTGCGGGCGAAGGCCGCGCGGCCAAATATTCCCTGGAAGAGCAAAAGCATTTCATCCCGCGAGGCGGGACAAAGTTCTTGAAGGCGCAAAAAAACGAGGCCGTTCTTCTTTGCGAGTCTTTGCGCCCGCGCGCGGCCGAAGGCCCGCCGATCCTAAGGGTGGGCGAGTCAAAGAAGACCTTGGTCCCGCTTTGCGGTATGAGAGTGTTTGTTTTTTAACAGCTTCTCAGTCTCGAGTGGGAAGATGGAGCGAGAAGGCCGGTTGTTGGGCGGCGTGGATTCTTCTTGGCGACTGCCCACCCGCCGCGGCGGGTTCGTCCGCCCATGAGAATGGTGGACACTGGATGAAAGTCTCGGACCTCCGGCGCGTCCGCGGAGTCCGGCTACGATTCTAGCTCATGAATTCGGTTCCAATGATGCAATGAATCAATGAGGCAATGAATCAATTACTCGATGCTGTTGTCCACCGGCCCCCCTTTTTCAAGGGACCGCTGAAAACTGCCAGGCGGGAGGTAAGAGACGGAAGCAGGGCAGAAGCAGAAAGCCAAAAGCTGCCGGCTGTCAACTGAGCACTGAAGGCTGACCCGCCGTCTTGGGACAACTCCGCCCCGCTTGACATGCCAGTGCCTTTCTCAACATCCTGGCGCACCTGCGAAGCGGCGAGGGAGTGCGCGCAGGGTAAGGAATCGCCAGGCGCGCACCCCCGACAGCTATTTCTTTACTTCGGTCTTCGTCTCTTTGGCTTCTGCCGCGGGCCTGTGGGCCTCTGCCAGAAGCGCCTTCAAGTCCGCCGCTTTGTACGGATAGTATTGAAGGGACCTCTTCCCCGTTGTGCTGAGAACAAAATCCACCCGGCGATTGTTGGCCAGCACGAAAAATGGGAGACGGCGGTAAACCTTCTTGCGGTCCTGGGCTGTAAGATCGGGATTCTGTTCGGTCAACTGCTTCACGGTTGCGGTATCGAGTTGCTGCGTTTTTCCGAAATCCTGCGTCTGGAGGTTCGCGGGGTTGATCCCGTGTTCAACGAGGAAGCTCCGGACGCGCTCGGCGCGCCGCTCGGTAAGCGTGATGTTATATTTGACAGACCCGCGCACATCCGCATAGCTATTGAGGATGAGGTGGGCGTCAGGGCTGAACTGCAGGTATTGTTTGAAGTTGGTCACGAGTTCCTCCAGCACCTGCGTCTGGCTCGCAACCAGCCCGCCCTCCGGTTTTGCCTTGGTGGGAAGGTCGAATGGGAAGTAGACGCTGTTGCCGGGCAGCTTGACTTGCAGAACTTCGGCCTCTGCCCCTGCTCCTCGCACCAAATCAATGGACCCCACAATGTGCAAGCTTGCGGTCTGCGTGTCAGAGCCCCCGCAGGCATTGGAACTGTGGAGCGCATAGGTGATGGTTTCGTCGACCGGTCCCACGTCGGTTTTCCGCGGCGTAGGTTGAACGGTGCGGTTGCCTGTGGGCGATACGGAACCGAACGGATCAAGCGAAGCGGTGTCAGCCCCGGGGGCGGACCAGACGAGCGAAGCGCTCCCTTGCTGCTCGACTGTGTCACCCACCTTGTGGTAACGAATCTCCGCCGGTGTCACGCTCAGCGAACCTTGAATGTTCGAACTCACGTTGACCGTAACCTCGGAGTTGGCGACGCCGCCCGGCCCCGCAGCAGTTAACTTGTAGGTGGTGGTCTGCTTGGGTTGGACCGCCTGCTCGCCCGATGCCGCCACTTCTCCGGCTCCGCTGATCTCGACGTGGGAGGCTTCGCTGCTGGACCATTTGAGTTGAGCCGTCCCGCCACATTCAACCTGGCCTGAGCCGCTCAGCTGCGCGGTGGGCTTGGCCACGGCTATTGTGGCGCTGGCTATTCCGGCTTTGAAGCGGGGGAGGGGGGAACTCAGATGCTTGCCGCGTGGCCAGTCGGTTAGCCTTTTCTCTCCTGATTTGTCCAGGAAGAGAATCACTCGCTGGTTTTCGCTGACGCTAACTGCCCCGGAATAGATTTCCGCACCACCACAATTAAAAATATTGAGCTGATGATTCCCGGGAGGCACCAGCAGTTCCTGCTTCCAGATGATGTCGTTGTTAAACTCATCCGTGTGGCCGACAAGGAAGTCCGGCGTATTCCCATTCAGTAGCACTGCGCCCTGCGACGGACCTTCAAGCTGTATCCTCCCCCAAGGGCCTGACACGGTCCCGGGGACAGGCTCCAGCGCCACAGACAGCCTGTTGGTCTTTCCGCTCTCCGAGGTGAACTTCGTGCTATACGACTTGTACCCATAGTTATGAACTGCCAGCGTATGCTCGCCCGGGGTGGCCCAGAAGAGGCCACTTCCCCATCCTAGCGGCACATCGTCGATAAAAACGTAAGCTTGCTTCGGGGACACATGTAAACAGAGGTGTCCATCTTTTGCCAGGAGAGGTGTGGCTCCCAGCAGTAGAACTACAAGGGTCATCACAAAGCCTAACAGCACTTGACGCAATGTTCTCATAGGGTTTCCTCTCTCGAGTTTAACGTACCAACCCCGCACCGCCTAGTCGTAGGGGAACTCAAGGTTTTTATTATCTCACGTTTTCTTCATGTCAAGCAAAATCTTCTTTGCCGCAAGGGCAAGCCTCTTGGCAGCGCCGGCAACGCTGGCAGTGGCGCGTTCTTTGCGGCCCGAAGTCGAGAAATTTCCCTATCAAGGCGGATGATGATTCCCGCAGAATTCCGTCGCAGACGGCCGACACTTTGAGCGTCACTGAGCGCGAACACGAGAACTTAGTTTTCCCACCGCCGCGAGAGCGTCGCGGTTCTCCGGGTCGCTCTTCAGGCCCGCCTGATACTCCCTCATCGCCTCTGCCCTTCGGCCCCGGGAGAGATAGAGTGCGCCTAGTTTGAAGTGGGCTTGGCTGTTGTTGGGATTTAAGGACGTAGCACTGTGGAAAGCGCGTTCCGCCGATCCGATGTCACCCCGTCGCAGGTAAACTTCACCAAGACTGCTGTAACCCCAGTCGTTCGGCTGGGTTTTAACCGAGAGGCGAAATTGCTCTTCCGCTTCGTCAAGCCGCCCCGCATCCAAGTAAAGCACTCCCAGACGATTTCGTGTCTCGAATTTCTGCGGTGAAAGGGACAGCGCGGTGCGGAATTCTGTCTCCGCAGATGCATTCTGGCCCGTCTTCCCATAAGCGATTCCCAGGTTTAAGTGAGGGCTTGCGTCGTCGGGTTTCAGTTCAATGGCTTTATGGAAGAAGGAGGCAGCCTCCGTGTAGCGTCCCTGGTTGGTACACACCAAGCCCAGGTTGTTCAAAATGGATGAGTCATTGGGGGCCAAGCGCAGCGCCTCACGCCACTCCTGCTCGGCTAGTCTCACGTCTCCGCGGCGCCAGTGGATCAGTCCCAGGCTGCCGTAACCCATGATATTCGGCTCGATCTCGACGGACTGGCGAAACTGTTCTTCGGCCTCAGCCGTCCGCCCCTCATCCAGATAGACCTTCCCCAACGCATTTCGAGCGTTGGAATTAAGCGGAAAAAGGGAGACGGCTGTGCGCAATTCAGTCTCCGCGAGTTCGAGCGAATGCGTATCCATGTAGGTGACGCCAAGGTACAGGCGTGCCTCGGCATTATATGGATCGAACTCGAGGGCCTTCTTGAAAAACTCGATGGCTTCTGAGTAATGCTGCTTTTTCAGATGCACTAGCCCGAGGCCGCCCAAAGCCGACGTGCTTTGCGGCTCCACTTTGAGCACTTCACGAAACTCTCGCTCGGCAGACTCCACGTCCCCTATCTGCCAATAGGTTGCCCCCAGGTCCTTTCTGACATAGTAGGCGTCAGGACAGGCGGCCAAGGTGTTCGTGTAGAGCGTGAAGTTATTCCGCCAGTCGCGATTGCGCGTGACGATGCGGAACGAACAAAGCGCCACCAGGATCGCGAACGCGGTCAGAAGTGCCCTGCTCCAGACAGCACTGCGGGCTGAGGCTCGAGCCCGCAATCTCAGGAATCCCCAACCCAGTAACCAACAAAAGCCTACAGACGGGAGGTAGAGATACCGTTCGGCGAAAGCAAAGATCGGCATCCAACGAGCGTTCAGGACCGGAGCCAGCGTTACCAGCATCCACACGAGCCCGAACGATAGGGGCTTGGCGCGGCGCCACAAAAAAAAGAAAAGGGCACAGCACACTGCCAAGGTAGCCACACCCCCGACGACCGCCGGATCAAACAAGCCGGCGGACGGGTGGAAAGGGCAGAACACGCGCAGGTCCACGGGCCAAAGAACCTTCCAAAGATATCGACCCACCAGCGCGATAGCGGATACAAATGTTTGGAACCAAGTGAGTTGGTTCAGGCTGAAACCCGAGGTCAGCGCCCCCAAAACGCGAACGCGGAACAGAAGGTACAGAACGGTCAGAAGCCACAGCACCGCGTAGCGCAAAACTTTTCGGGCTGGTCTCGTTTCCGCACGGTCGGGGCGGTAGAAGTGTTCGTAGACGGTGGCCAGCAATGGGAGCGTGACCGCCTGTTCCTTGGAGAATATAGCCAGCACGAAGCTTCCCGCCATGGCAAGCTGCGCGAAGTACGAAAATCTCCCGCCAGGCTGCGCCACTGCCAAAAAAAACCAGAAAGTGAGCAGGTAAAATAAGCTCAACTGCAAATCGGGGCTGGCCGCAATCCATGCGACTGCTTCGCTGTGGATAGGATGGATTGCGAACAATACGGCTGCCATTAATGCCAAATTGCGGTCCTGGAACATCCGCTTTGTAAGTAGAAAGACAGCACAAACGACCAGGACGTGGAGGACGACGTTGACCAGATGAAAGCCGAAAGCGTGAGGCCCGAAAACTTGATAGCAAAGCAGATATCCCACATTCATTAAGGGCCGATAATATTTCGGGGTCTCCACACCGACGTAAGACGCGGCCGGGGTCGTGAAGATTCTCAGCAAATGGTGGAAATTGCGGATGTAGGGGTTATCCAGCACCTGCATCTCGTCGTCAGAAACGAAGCCGTTGCGCAGGGTGTTCAAATAGGGCAAAGCCGCGCCGACGACGAGGCAGGCCATCAGTGTGAGGTCCGAAAAGCGTGACAAGCTCTGCCGCTCACTCACCTGGGAGAGAAGATTGGGCTGCTGCTTTTTCAGCCCAACGCTCAGGGGCGCCGGGGAAGAACCTCCACTTCTTCTCCCGGACTCGCCGTGGCCGTGACGTCGCTGACCGGCTTTGGCAGAACGTAGCGGGGCCATGTTATCGAGGTGGGACTTCGATTTTGATTTCACGTCCGACTGCTAATGTACACCTGACCACCTCCGCGTACAACGCTCCAGATTAGGTGGTGGGTCAATTTGATGTAGAGGCGGCTTTACGGCGCCATTTGGCGAGATAAACTCGCCGCTACGGCCATTTGGCGAGATAAACTCGCCGCTACGGCCATTTGGCGAGATAAACTCGCCGCCACCGCATCAAATTGACCCGCTAACCCAGATTACCTGCCCGCCGCGAAAGCCTGCGCAATAATTTTCTGCGCTTCCTGTTGAATTCTCCGCAGGTGATCTTCGCCGAGAAAACTCTCCGCGTAGAGCTTGTACACTTCCTCAGTGCCTGAGGGACGTGCGGCAAACCATCCATTGGCCGCCACGACCTTCAGGCCGCCGATAGGACTACCATTGCCGGGAGCCGTGGTGAGCATCGCCTCGATTTTCTCTCCAGCCAGTTCAGTGGCCATCACCTGTTCCGGCGCTAAACGCTCGAGGACAGCTTTCTGCTCAGCGCTGGCAGGAGCGTCGATGCGCTCGTACACAGATTCGCCAAACTGCCGCGTCAGCTCGCGATAAAGCTCTCCCGGGTCGCGGCCGGCGCGCGCCGTCATTTCCGCAGCAAGCAGCCCAAGGATGATCCCGTCCTTGTCCGTCGTCCAGACGGCGCCATTGCGGCGGAGGAAGGAAGCGCCGGCACTTTCCTCGCCCCCGAATCCCAGCCACCCTTCCAGCAAGCCCTCGACAAACCACTTGAAACCGACAGGGACTTCGATCAGCCGCCGCCCCAGGCTTGCAGCAACGCGGTCGATCAAGCTGCTGCTTACCAGAGTCTTTCCCACACCCGCTTCGGGTGGCCACTCGTCGCGATGGCGAAATAAGTAGGAAATCGCCACCGCCAGATAGTGGTTGGGATTCAGCAGTCCGGCGCTACGCGTTACGATTCCGTGGCGGTCATGGTCGGTATCACATGCGAAGGCCACGTCAAACCGGTCTTTCAGCGCAATCAATCCAGCCATGGCGTCCGGGGAGGAGCAGTCCATGCGGATCTTGCCATCCCAATCCAGGGTCATGAAGCGGAAGGTCGGATCAACGGAGGTGTTCAATACCTCGAGCGTGACGCGGTAACGCTCAGCGATGCGCCCCCAGTAGGCTACGCCAGCACCGCCCAGGGGGTCCACGCCGATCCCCAAGTTCGCGGCTCGAATCGCCTCCATGTCCACTACGCTCCCAAGATCGTCCACATACGCCGAGACGTAATCGTACTTATGGGTAGTGGAGGCCTTGAGCGCGCTCGCATAAGGAAATCGCGCAACCTCGCGCAAACCGTCAGCCAATAAAGTATTGGCGCGGTCTTCGACCCAGCGAGTGATGGTGGTATCCGCTGGACCAGCGCTGGGAGGGTTATATTTAATCCCGCCGTCTTCAGGAGGGTTGTGCGAAGGTGTCATAATAATGCCGTCTGCCAGCCCCGTCCTTCGCCCGCGGTTGTACGTGAGGATGGCGTGAGACAGAACGGGAGTGGGCGTGTACCCGCGGTCCTGGTCGATCATCACTTCCACGCCATTCGCCGCAAGCACCTCCAGCGCCGTTTCAAAAGCGGGCTCCGAAAGCGCATGTGTATCCATCGCCAGGAACAGTGGCCCATTGATTCCCTGCTGCCGGCGATAACTGCAAATGGCCTGGGTGATCGCCAGGATGTGGCTCTCGTTGAACGAGTCCGAAAAGGCAGACCCGCGATGCCCCGACGTCCCAAAGGCCACGCGCTGCTCCGGCACGGTGGGATCCGGACGCCCGGTGTAATAGGCTGCAATCAATCGCGGTATGTTGACCAGGTCCGAAGGTTCAGCCGGCATTCCCGCACGCGGGTGTCGTCTTACACCGTCCATATCGCCCCCAATTAAAAGTGCCTCGAGGTGAATCTTTAGCGCGAAGCAGAACTCCTATCTTGCCAGAAACCCAGGCAGCCGGAAGCGCTGGTTTTCCGGCAGCGAGTAGCTAACCCGGATTTCTCACCACGGGTCTGGAAGGGCGGGTCCCGCAGGGCGGGACCCGCCGTTACAAGCCCTTCATGATTATTCCCGTGTCCCGCGCCCCGCGGTCGCCGCGGCTGAAAGTCCGCCGATCTCAATGGCGGGCGACCGCGGGGCGCGGGACGAACAGAGGGTGGGAGCTGCGATTTCGGCGGGGCTGAAGCCCCGCCCTTCCGGCATATCAGGCCGCGCGGGTCTGCACTTTCCAATAGACCGCGTACCTTTCGTCAAACAACTTGTAGAGCGGGATTAGAGCAATCTGCTGGCCCTGTCCCCAAGTGCGAAAGCTCAAGGGCTGAGTGGAGTTTGGCTTCACCCAACCCAGCGGGTCTTTCGAATTGGAGGCGATGACAGGAACAGGGACCGGCTTGCCGCCAGGGCTGGTGTCGTAACCGATATAAACCATAGCCTTGCTCAGGTTCTCGCTCCCCAATCGGCCGGCCAGCACCAGCGGGCCGTACATCACGGCCTGGAGCGTCGGATCGTCAGCAAGGGCGTCAATATGCAAATCCATCGGCAGGCTGACTTCCACCCGGTCGCCGTCCTTCCAGGTTCGGCCCAGCGTCAGATAGCTGCTGGGACTCGAAAACACCGGCAGCGCTTCGCCGTTCAACATAATCCTTGCGCCACGGGTAGCCCAGTAAGGGATACGGATGTTCAAGTCCATCTTCACCGCTCTTTCCGTGCGAATGACGAGGCGGGTCTTTTCTTGCTCCGGAAAGTTCGTCTCCTGTTCCAGCCGCACGCCCTTTTCAGGCCAGCTCAACTCGGAAGCAATGAAGAGGTTGACAAACAACCCATGCTCATCGTGAAAGTAAATCGTATCGCCGAACTTGGCAAATTCTTCCACGCCGGTCCCCGTGCAGCACCAGAAAGAATCAAAGGGCGAGTCAAAATACTTCCAGTAGCCGCCACCCAGCGGTAGGAAATAGCTCTTCAGCCCGTCCGCGTCTTGGGTCCCCAGACGGCTGTTGAAGAGGGTTCGTTCGTAGTAGTCCATGGCGCGGGGATCAGCGGTCCAGCCGAAGATGTGCCGGGTCAATTTCAACATGTTATAACTGCAACAACATTCCTCCGTATTCTGGCCGAGTTCGCTCGCCAGCTTGCCGGGCTCGGTGCGCCAGAACTCTTCAAAGCTCGTGCCGCCCGTGCAATAGGCGCGCGCGCCGGCAACTTCCTGCCAGAAGAAAGAAGCGATTTCACGGAAGCGAGGTTCCCCGGTGAGTTCATAACGGCGGGCTGCCCCTGTCATCTTGGGGATGTTCGTGTTCGCATGCAGCCCTTTCAGCTCATCCCGGTGTGCGGCCAGGGGATCAAACACTCTCTTATGGTAGAAACGGTCACCCAGCTCGAGGTAGTGCGAGTTGCCCGTCAAGGCGTAGAGGTTATAGAGCACCTCGTTGGTGCCGCCGAACTCCGTTTCCATCACCCCCTGCATCTGCTCGTCGCTGAGCGCTTGGGCCCAGCGCCCGATCCAGTTGGCCATTCCTTCGGCGACTTCCAGGGCTTGTTCATTTCCACAATGGACGTGTACATCCAGAAGGCCTGCCATGATTTTGTGCAGGGTGTAAAAGGGGGCCCACACCTTCTTGCCGTCGCGTAGCCGCGCGAAAAACTCTTCCGGAAACGCGCTCAGGTAACCATCTCCATGTGCCCGCTGGCACTTGGCGAGTTCCGCTACCATGCCGTTTGCTTTGGCTTTCAATTCATCGTCGCCGCTGCTGGCGTACATCAGCGCGCACGCTGAAAGGTAATGACCACCCGCGAAGTGTCCCCGAAGCTCGCAATCGGGCTTTTCCCATCCCCCCAAAGGCTCTGCCGAAGAGGGCAGGCCGGCATTGAGGCGGAAGGTGTGAAGAAGCCTGTCAGGGGGCAGTGACAGGAGGTAGCGACGATTGGCTTCCATGGCCTCTTTGAATGGCCCATTTTTCAGCCGAACTTGCGTCATCGGGAAAGGCCTAACCTTCCATGCGCTCTTCTCTAAGCTCAGCAGGCGCTCTTCCCGGTGGGCGTTGTCAGCCATGGCGGCACGAGGAGCGCTGCTGAATGCCGAGTTCGGAAGGAGCACTCCACCCGCCACAGTCGCCGCCGTCGATACAAACTGCCGTCGTGTTATTCCTCCGTTAGATCTCATAAGGAACGCTTCCCATGACAAATCCTGGTGTCATCTACGAAATATGGGCGCTGCAAGTCGCAGTCATTCCCGCGAAAGCGGGAATCCAGTCCCTCGGCGCACATTTCCGAAGGTTCGCGGAGTGGATTCCCGCTTTCGCGGGAATGACTGCCCTTAGTGCTACGTCTGCGGCTCGTCGCCCCTGGGCGGGTGCCCCTTGTAATTGCCGTATGCGTGGAGCGCCGCCCGCTTTGGCTCCGGCACGAATTTGTCCCACTCTGTTACCGGCTTGATCTCTTCCACAGCAGACGCGGCATGGAAATGGATGGTCACGATCTGCTGTGGCCGCACCGGGAAACGATAAGTAGGGCCACTGCCCACCGGGGGCTTGGGATTCCTGCCCCGCAGGTCGGTCAGGGCCGCCCCTCGATGCGGCAAGCTCATCGTCACTTCGGCAGTTCCAGGCAAGCCCAGGCACTCGGTGAGACGCATCTCAATATCCTTACCCTCCCGACGCACCACCTCGATGATGACGTTGCTTGACGTGTGGACGAATGACTTCGCCGCCATCGCTTTTCTGCCCGCCACAAGCACCGGAGGACAATTGTACTCCCAGGCCATCTGGGGAATCCTGGCCTGATCCCAGGGGCCTTCGTGCGCAACCAGAGCGTATTCCAGATGGTGTCTGCCTTTGCCACTCAGCCAAGCGTTGGGATATTCATAATACTTATCCGTGGCGTTCAGCAGGTAAATGATGGGCGTTCTTTCGTTGAGCTCCCGGCCTGTGAGTCCCCGATCGAGGATCGCCACTCCTCCTCCGCCCGCCAGGCTGTAATGACTCCAGCGCACCGCCGGCACGATGCCCTTTGTCCAGCCCACCAAATTCGGGTCCGGCTTGGCCCAAGCCCCATGAGAGAAACCGCAAGGAATGCCTCGCCGGACTTCCTCGATATCTTCAGCCAACGGGAATTCGGAAACCACCACCGTGATATTCGGAATATCCTGGACCTCTGTTTCAAAGTCGATGCGCGGGAAGTCCTTGTAGAATCGCATCACTCGCCGGCTCGGTGCACCGCCGTAAAACTCGCTCACAACCTCCACCGTGGTGGCCAGAGGTCCGCTGCTGACGGTTACCGTGGGCTTGAAATCGCTCGAGGAAGCCAGCCGGGTGCGGTCCGGGCGCCAACTCATAAAGTCGCCGTAGTCTTCCTTTTGCGGCTTGGGCTTTTCGGCCACGATGACATTGGCAGGGCCGCCCAAGATTTCCCGCCCGGAAGGCTTGAGCTTCAAGCTCACCAAGGCCCCGGTTTTCCAGTCGACCCGCGCCGTGTAGTGGCCTGTTTCCATGCTTTCGGGGAGTTCGATCTTCTTCGAGGTCTCTGGGCTCTTGGTTTCCAGCCTTACTCCTGCCACTCCCACGGAGGGCAGGCGGAGACTGCACAGCGTCTTGCCATCGGGAGTCGTCTGGCAAATCACCCCCTCGAGACCCTTCCCATCCGGCAATTCCACCACCACGGGATCGTTCCGCTCCCAGTTGAGCGGGTTGAACAGCGCCGCCGCCTCTCCTTCCGGGCTGATCGAGCTCAACGCCGCCGCATGAACTTTCTGGTTGCTCGTTCCCACGTATTCCATTCGGTCGTGCACATCCCATGAATTCTCGCTCTCATAAACCATGCCGCCGGCGGAACCCCAAAGTGTGTTGCGGTCCATATTCAGCAACATCAGGATCCAAGACTCGTAGAGGGTTTGGACTGGGTACGTGAACCCGGAATGGAGGCTGGCGATGGTAGAAATGGTCTCCGCCGCCTGTAACCCGTGCTCGTTCCTTCGATAGGAGGTCTTGACCTGGGGACATTCGATCCAGAATGCGTCGAACGTGTATCCGGTTCCGCCCTTCATGGTCGGAATCTTGATTTGGCCTGACTTGATTCCAGGCAGAATCGCATCCAGGTACTCACTGACGATGGCAATGTGGATTTTGCTCTGCGGAAAGAGCTGTTTCCACTGCTCGACGAATTCTTTCGGGTATTCTTTCCTTAAAGGGGCCTGGCTGTAATCTCCACTCCCAGCCAGAACTAATACGGGAGCGCCGTCCGGTGTTTTCTTCGCCCATTCCCCCAGTTCGTCCTCGAGTTTCTGGAGCTCGCCAGTGCTCAGCGGATCTTTTGTGCTGAAGAACGAGCTGAAAGAAGCATAGCCGTCCGGGCACAGAGCCAGAATGCGGGACCCATCCGGCGACTCGGCCCAGTGAATGGTGCTGCCCGTCTTGTTCATGCGCTCGTAAACCATGGCCTCCAGACCCAGACCCGAGGAGATCTGGCCCATCTGGTCATGCAGTCCGCAAGTGTCGATCACCCACATAAGGCGCGGGTGAATTCCCATTATCTGCTCCTGCCAGCGCAGTCCTTCCACCCCCTCCTTAAGGAGGGCTTCACCGC
Source organism: Terriglobia bacterium (assembly GCA_049514855.1). Classification (GTDB taxonomy): domain Bacteria; phylum Acidobacteriota; class Terriglobia; order UBA7540; family UBA7540; genus CAVROP01. Next base: position 2,325 of record JBEKUR010000026.1, on the reverse strand, counting down.
CGGCGAGATTGACCGTCATCTCCAGGAAATTGGCGTTGACCAGCTCCACCCGGCCTTCCTTCGCTCTCTGCTTGATCTCCTCAATCCGCTGCGGCTGGAAGTTCATAATGGCAATCATATTATTGACTTCGGAAAGCGCAAACTTGTAATTGGGATCGTCGCGCACTCGATCCAGATGGTCCAGATAGGTGTTGGCGCAATAAACGCGTTCCTTGGAAAAAGTGGTCAACCACCCGCAACTGGCCGGATGGAAGTTGGGCACAATAAACGCTTCCTTGGCTGCATTTTCGCCCAGCGCGGCGGGGCTTCCGGCCTTTGTAACCAGCCCCATGCCGGCCACCGCGCTTCCCGCCAGCCCTCCCAAAAACTCCCGCCGGCTAACCGAATTCCGAAATGATTTCTTGCTCACAGGGCTCCTCCCTTTTTGCTAAGATGCGAATGAAGAGGAATGAACAGCGGGCTGTCGAGGGCAAGCATCAGGGAAATGGCGTAGAACTCACTGTGCCATCTCTAATTCGAACCAAAGAATCGAGGCCGAGAGTTCCACGCGGCAGCATCCGCTCTCTGCCCCCTCAAACTGGTGTCAAACCATATCAAGTCCTTCCAACACTTGTCAACGACCTCCGCGGTTCGGTAGTGTCCTAGTTTGAACTGGGGGGTAGTGTCCTAAAATCACTTGAAAGGGGAAAAATATGATGAAACGAAGGCAAGCTATCATGCTTCTGACGATGGTCGCAGGTATGGCTCATGAGGTTAAAGCTCAATCCAGTCAAGAACTTGAGTCCCAGCCTCTTTGCCGAGGAACAGGGACATCCGGGAAGGTGGTATACGTCCCGTGCGGCGAAAGGAGGCCCAAGGTTGAAGCATCATGGATGGAGGTCAGGCTTGACGACTTTGTCGGGCTGCGAGTGAAAAAGGATGGGCAACTAATAGAATTCAGCGCAACTCAAATCCTGAATGCATTAAAGGAATAGCGCGAGGGATCTTGCTTATTCGAACTCTCATGGGCCTGGCGGAAGAGATTTCTTGTAGTCTTGAATCGTCTCTTGGATGTAGTCAGCGGGGACAACTTTTGCGAGTCCAGAGTTCTCCTCAAATGTGATCCGAGGACGCTTCGTTTGCTCACTGATGGCTCTGTCGATATAGGACACGAACCCCTGGACGACTCCCACAAGATAAGCTTGGTTTATTGCTGGCTTCGTACCTTGGATGGAGACCGCTTCTGGCTTCAGCACGACAGGACTGCCACTACTTCCAGGAAATATGAAAGAATCGATCAGGAAAAACTTGACCATGGGCGAGTCGAGCCTGTCCCTTATCCGGGCGATTGCACCTTGACGAACGATTGCATAGTCTTGCATTCCGTCAACAAGGCCCATTGGAAACCCCAATACAAAAATTCCATCTCCCTCTGACAGTCCGATCTCTTTCGCCTTTTCACGAGTCAGAAGGTTGCTCTCGCTCCGGAAGAAATCGAACCTAGCACCCTGTTCCTTGAGGAAATTGGCATTAATGGGAATGACCGCCAAATCCACGTCGGCGTCAGGGTGCACATGCCAGGTTGGTTTTCCATGTTCATCATTGAGTAGAACGTCGTACTCTCTCGCGGACCCTGGGGACTGCAAGTTGAATCTGACTGAAAGCGGCCCGGTTGCGGCCGCGATGTGATCCAGGATCACATGCCGGTTCGTTACCAAGTAGACTGTGTACTGGCTTTGATCGCCTTGTTTGGAAATAAAGTCGCCATATAGAAATCCAGATGCTTCGGCCAGCCACTTCCCTTGGTTCTGCCCAGGTGTCGTTTCTTTATGTCCGATGGCCACAACGCAATCCATGTACATCGGTGGGACCAAAGTGGCGCGATAGGACACACAGAGACACAAGAAAAGAATCACACCCAAAATTAACTGAGAGGGTTTTAATCTGCTCAAGGCTGGCCTCCATTCGAAAGAGGGAATTCTACTACACCGGCAGGTTAAAGAAAAGGCCGGACGCCAAGGATGTCCTGGAACTCATTCGGGTAGTCGCTCGCAAGGATGGGTAGGTTCTTGAGCAGGCCCAGCCACGGCTGCGCCCTCGCGTGGCCTGTTTATCAGCTTGGCGATCCGGCGGCTTGCGATAATGCGGTAGAGAACTATCCCAACGAAACAGGCTGCGCCAATGAAACCGAGGAGATCAGCGAAGAACCAAGGATTCATGCGCGGGTGGCGCATACATTGATTTTTATGTATGGTGTGCCAGGGAAAGCCTGGCTGATCTTGTAAGCTGAAAGGAGCTTACCTTGTAATTGCCCATTCAACAAGTAGCCGAGCCAGCGTGGAGCGG
>JBEKUR010000025.1:0-47443 GCA_049514855.1 Terriglobia bacterium | reverse complement strand
CCCGCGCCATTCATCGCGATATGTGTCAAATAGCCACGTTCCAGCAGGTCGATAATGTAACGGCTCACACCCGCTTTAATGACATGCGCTCCCATCATCAGGATGCGGGCTGCCCCCTTCTCCTTGGCAGCGGCGATCCTTCGGGCCACCTCCCTGAGTTGGGGATGCGAGAAGTCCGGTGCCGGGCCCTCGAGCGGCAGAAGATAGTCAAGGTTCATGTCGTGGACGCGGTCGCCCAGAGGTTTGGTCAGAAGGCGTGAACGGTCGAATGTTTCATATTTGGATTTCATGTTTTACGATCACTTCGGAAATAAAGCGCTGAAGAGCTGTTCGCGGCAAAGGAAATTCGCAACGATGAAATCTGCACCCACCTTGACCAGCCGCTCCCGCTTCCACGGGTTTACGGCCCCGCATTCGGGTTCATCCGTCGCCACACCGACTGCGACACCACCGGCATCTTTGACGTTCTTGATTTCAACGTATCCGTCGCCGAATCCAACCAGCTCTTCCCCGCGGCACTCCATGGAAGAAACCATCTTGCGGATGAGAATCTCCTTTGAAAAGCTTTTGTAATCGTCTAGGGCGCCGTAAATGCGGCCGTCAAAATATTGCTCGATTTCCAGTAAGCGGGCTTCTTCAAGCGTGTAAGCCTGATCCGTCCCACTCGCGCAATAGAGTTTTAGACCCCGCTCTCTCATGCTCTCGAGGAAGGCGCGAGCGCCGGGGACGAGGTATTGTTCCGCAGAAACTCTTCCCTGGCGTAGCTCTTCTCTGCGGTGCTGAATCTTCTGCATCAGACGATCGTTATAGATGCTCTTGTATTCCAGAGGCGCCAGCGGTTTGCCACCCCTTTGTTTCACCTGCTGGGTCAATTCGATCATCTGGTAGATGGTCTGCTCGCCCGTGAGACGTGCCACGAAATCGTCCACGAGTGCCCGCAAATCCTCTTCGCTCTCCCCGGTCTTCAGACCCGCCAGGATTTCGACCATCATGGGGACCATGACGTCCACCCAGCCCGTGCGAATCAGGGACAGTGTTCCATCAAAATCAAACAGCCCTACCTTGGCACGGCCGGCCGAAACACCCTGACGCACGATCTCGATTGTATCCATCCGAACGGTATTACCCTCCTGAATAGTAAATTCTGAATAGTGAATTCTAAATCTTGGTGGCCTCTAACCTGAACCAATCCACCGTCCGCCTCAGGCCTTCTTCGAAACTAACCCGCGGCTCGTACCCGAGCATTTGGCGGGCCAGCGAGATATCGGCGAGTGAATGGAGGGCATCGCCTTTGCGAGGCGGGTCATACTTGGGTTTTACCTGCCGTCCGAAGATTCCATTTAGCAGGCCGATGGTCTGGTTGAGCGTGTAGCTCCTGCCTACACCGACGTTGATGACTTTGCCTGCGGCGCCCGTGGCGGCGCAGGCCCTGAGCGTGGCGTCCACGACGTTATCGACGTAGGTGAAGTCGCGCGACTGTTCGCCGTCTCCGAAAATCACCGGAGTATCTCTCCGATGGTAGGCGGCAACGAACTTGGAAAGGACGCCCGTATAAGGCGAGTCAGGGTTCTGCCGCGGCCCGAAAATGTTGAAATATCGGAGCGCCACGGTTTCGAGACCGTAAATCCTGGTAAATATTTGGCAGTAGTACTCTCCCGCCAGCTTCGCCAGCGCGTAAGGCGAAAGTGGGTTGGGGGTCAAGGTCTCCACGCGCGGCATCGTAGGATTGTCGCCATACGCCGCTGCCGAAGCTGCGAAGACCAGACGTTTGACGCCTGCGTCCCGCGCCGCCAGCAGCACGTTTAAGCTCCCCGTGATGTTGACGGCGTTCGCACTCAGCGGGTCGGCAATGGAGCGCGCCACCGAGGGGAGCGCGGCGAGATGAATGACGTAGTGCGCGTCCGCGAAGTGCTGGGAAATCCTACCCAGGTCGCAGATATCCATTTCATAAAGAGTAATCTGCTCAGAAACATCCGCGAGGTTGGCGATTCTCCCCGTCGAGAGGTTGTCCAGTACGCGAACCACTTCGCCCCTGCGCACAAGCTCATGAACGACGTGCGAGCCGATAAAGCCTGCTCCACCGGTGACCAGATATAGGGCCATAATCGTCAATCCGCCTTGCGAGTCTAGCACAGGCTGGCGGATGGCCCAAATTGTGAGTTGCTCGCACTTACGTCTCGCTGGGGCTCGAGAACGTCATCCAGGGAGAAGTTCGTTAGCGGCCAAGGGCAAGAGGCCGTATCTGCTCAATGAGTAGCTTCAGGGTCAGATCCAGTTGGGGGGCAGATGGCTCATGGCCCGTGCCAGGTACTAAGAAGAATTGCTTGCGCGGCGCCTTGATGCTGTCGAAGTAGGCTTTGGCCAGTTCAGGCATGGCCGTCAGGTCTGCTTGACCTTGAAGAATGAAGATTGGAATTGCAAAGTTCATTCCGAGCGCCGGAAGATCGACATCTTGCAGTGGCCCAGACATCTTCAACCCCCAAAAGTGCTCGAAACAAAAATCTTCCGCCGCCTCGTATTGAGCTTGCTCCTGGGGTGAGGCGTACGCAGGGCTGAGTGTGTCGGGAGCGGGCGGCGCAGTCACCAGCTTGGCCTGATAGGCGCGCTCCCATTTTCGATATACGGGCCACTTTGAAAGTGAATCCCAGGGCGGCGGTCCAAGCGCGGTCAGTGCGGTGATCGCCTGCTGATCGCCAGAGGCCCGCGCCAGTTCAAGCACACGCGCATAGCTGGCCGACAGATTCTTGCGCTCATTCACAATTTGTGCCAGGCCGACATAGGCGTAGAACAGATCCGGTCGAGCATGACTCATATGAATGCCGAGGATCGACCCCCAAGAACCACCCACAATAATGATCTTCTTCTTGTCGAGATGTTTCGTAAGGAACTCGGCAACTTCCACGCCATCCTGGGCCATGCGCTCTACAGTCATCGTCGGCTCGATGGACGGGCCGCTCTTGCCGTAGGTTCTACCCGCGCCGCGCTGGTCCCACTGAACAAGCGTCAAGTCTTTCTCCCATCCTTGGAACATGGCGTCGGCCAACGGACTCCAGGCGTCCCCCGGTCCGCCGTGTAGGAACAGCACCACCGGATTGTTGCGATCAGCTCCTCTGATTGTGATCCACTGGTCGATGCCCCCAATCCGGACAAACATTTCTTCCTTGACCGGCTTCGCTGCGGCGGCGGGTAACGCTTCCGCAGCCACATCCTGGGGAATGGCAAAAGAGGCAAGAGTCACGGCCAGCACTGCCATGAGCTCCATGAGAAACCACTTTGCTGGTTTTGCAGTGTCAGCTGGTCCGAGCATATGAGAGCCTCCAAGCGAAGACGGGATCAGTCAGCAAAGGCAGAGCATCCCATGCGGATTGAGGTTTGTCCCGTCACGCACGTTAATACGAACATCGGCGATTAGATGTTCCATCAACCGGGCAGACTTTTGTCAACTGCGCGAGTTATTTGCTTGTACTGAGGGTTCGGCTGGAGGTATAAATTTAGATTTCTCAGGAGCGGGCGACAAGCGTCAGGTTCCAGGTGTCAGGGGACGAAGACCATTCCGCAGGCGGCCTGCGGACTTCTGCCTTCTGACTGCTGGCTTCCGACTCCTGCTTTTTGGCAGCTTGCTGCATTTGGAGACCTCAGATCATGAGAATTCTTGTATTGGGCGGGGACGGTTACTTGGGCTGGCCGACGGCTATGTATTTGTCGGCCCGCGGTCACGACGTGGGCGTGGTGGACAACTTTGCCAAGCGACGCTGGGAAATGGAGCTGAACGTCGAGCCCTTGATGCCCATCCGCACCTTGCACGATCGCGTGAAGGCGTGGCACGAAGTTACGGGGAAGAACATCGAGCTTTTCGTGGGCGACCTGCGCAGCTACGAACTGGTGCGCCGAGCCTTCGAGGCATTTGGCCCGGAGGCGATCGTGCATTACGGCGAGCAGCCTTCCGCGCCCTACTCGATGATTGATCACAGCCGCGCCGTCTTTACCCAGATGAACAACCTGGCGGGTACGCTGAACGTCCTTTGGGCCATGCGCGAACTTTTTCCCGCCTCGCACCTGGTGAAGCTGGGGACCATGGGGGAGTACGGCACGCCGAATATCGACATCGAGGAAGGGTTCATCGAAATCGAGTACAAGGGCCGCAAGGACGTTCTTCCTTATCCCAAGCAGGCGGGCTCCTTCTATCACCTCACCAAGGTGCATGACAGCCACAATATCCTGTTCGTCTGTCGGGCGTGGAAACTGCGTTCCACCGATCTGAACCAAGGCGTGGTTTATGGCATGGAGACAGATGAAACCGGGCTGGATGAGCGCTTGGCCACCAGTTTTCACTACGATGAAGTATTCGGCACTGCCCTGAACCGCTTCTGCGTGCAGGCGGTCGCCGGAATCCCGCTGACGGTTTACGGGCGTGGCGGGCAGACGCGCGGTTTTCTGAATATCCGCGATACGCTGCGCTGCGTGGAACTCTCCATCCTGAATCCGCCGCAAGCCGGCGAATACCGGGTGTTCAACCAATTCACAGAGACTTTCAACGTGCTGGCGCTGGCGCAGATGGTGAAGGCGCAGTCGGAAAAACTCGGCCTCAAAGTGCAGATTAACCATCTGAAGAACCCGCGCGTGGAAGCGGAGCAGCATTACTACAATCCTAAGCACACCAAGTTGATCGAACTGGGATTGCAGCCCCGCCTGCTGTCTGACGAGCTGCTGCAAAGCATGGTCAAGCGGGTCCAGGAGCACGCTCACCGCATCAAGCGGGACATCATTCTGCCTCAGGTGACCTGGGAAGGCTCGAAGGGAACAGGGAACAGGGAATAGGGAACAGGGAGCACGGACTAGGAAACAGTAAGTGGGGAATAGTGAATAGGCCGGGCAGGTGTTAGGTGGTGTTGGGTGGAATGGGGCAGGGCAGTGCAAGCAACAGGCTTGTAACCACCTTTTCCCTGATTCCCGATTTCTGTTCCCTATTCCCTGTTCCCTAACTGTCGCACAACGGACTACCTATGGACCTGTTACTTCTGGGAGCCGGGATGGGAATTGTGGGGGGAATGATTCCTTGCCCGCTCCATTTCATCGCCCTGACACAAGTTGCGCTCAACCGCTGGCTGCGCGCCATCCTGATCCTCGTGGGACCGCCCGTGGCTGTGGATGGCGGCATGCTCGTTGTCACGTTCTTCTTCTACCACTACATTCCTCAATCCATCGCGCATTACGTGGCCTACTTAGGTGGGGCAGTGCTCATCGGGTTTGCGAGTTACTCGCTCAACGCCATGAGGGGTAAGACCCATGCCGAAATGGCCAACTCCGCCACGCTCACCTATGCGAGTGTCACCACCGCAACCCTCACTGAACTCACCGCTCCCGGTACCTGGATTTACTGGATGACCGTCGCCGGCCCTATCCTCGCTGAGGGCCGCTTCCGTGGTTATTGGCACGTTGTGCCGTTCTTCGTGGGTGGCCTCTTCGGCTATTACGGGGCGGCCGTCGTATCCTTGCGGGTGCTTGCCTGGGGCGCCAGCCTCCACAAGCGCTTCCATGAGCGGCTATTCCTCGCCGCCAATGTGCTGCTCCTCATCCTCGGAATCTCCTATCTGGGAAGGGCATACTTCGGGCGGTGAAAGACAGGTGCTAGGTGTCAGGTTTCAGGTGTCAGGGGCTAGGTTCTGGGGGCTGGGGCAATTTTAGATTTTGGATTTTCGATTGACGCTGCCTACTGCCGGCTGCTTACTGCCTTCCGTTCTTCCCCAGCCCCCAGTCCCTGCTCTTCTGCCTACTGCTTACTGCTTACTGCCTTCCGTTCTTCCCGAGCCCCTAGCCCCCAGCACCCAGTCCCTGCTCTTCTGCCTACTGCCTACTGTTCTTCCCTAGCCCCAATCGGAAAGGTGTGCAAAAGACGCTGAGTTGCGGTAGCATCTGAACGACATTCCACAAACCGAAAGCAAAAGGAGGTTCTTATGGAAGAGGGAAAGTCAATTTCCATGACGAGTCTGATCACGATTCCAGCTTTGATTACGCTGGGAATTACCATCCTGCGTTTGGTAGGTGAGCTTGAACACTGGCCAAAATTATTTTTCAGCACGGCGGCAGGTGGGGGAGGCGCCATCGTTGGTATCTCCTGGCTGCCGATCATCTTCGGTCCCTATTTCGCCTTGAAGTTGGCCGGGGTCGGCGACCGGCCCTCGAGCGTGGGTAAGGCCGTGGGATTCGCGGTCTTGGGGTTGGTGGTACTTGTTCTAGGCGGCGCGTTGGCTGGGGTAACGTCCTCGCACCCCTCGATTCTGACCCTGGTCGCGTTCCTGGTAATGTTGGTTGCAGCGTTTATTCCTGGCATCGGTTGGCGTTCATTGGGGAACGCTTTGCTCGCCTACGCCTTCGCTGCCCGCATCCCGGTCCTGATCGTGATGTTCCTCGCTATGCGCGGAAAAGGCGGTGAGGGTTGGGGAACGCACTACGACGCCGTAGCGCCCATGTTCGCCCAAGCCGCGTTTGCCAGGAAATTCTTCTATATGGCCATCCTGCCCCAGATGACCGCGTGGATCGCTTGGACGGCTGTCGTGGGCTCGATTATCGGTGTTATCGTAGCCGCCGTCGTGCGCCGGGGAAAGCAAGCGGCGCCGGCTGCGGTGTAAGCGCCGAGCATCGTGCACCCTTTATTTGCGGACAAAGCAGGAGCGGCTCCCGATCGGATCCTGAGGGTCGCGAACCGCCCCTGCGGACTGCAAACCGCGAGCCTCTCAGCTGCTTTGTTTACAGTGATCGGTGCCCTTTTGGGGCTGGGCGGGCCAGGCGCATCCTACTTATGGTTGCTCACGCTCTCTCTTCTTCTCTGCTGCGCGTTTCACTCGCGCCATCAAATCTCTGAGCCGCTCCCTCTGCTGCCGTTCACCTTCGTCCTTTGGTTCGGCCTGGGGGCGAGTGACGCGCCAAGTGAGCTGACCTGAGAGCGGTCCTTCAGGGTAGGCTCCTGGATCAAAGAGCGTGTAGTTTTGGAATGAGGTCGGCTCCTCTTGAAAGCAACACCGGACTGCCCGGCGCAGCAAGTCGGGGTCGCCTTCATCCAGGAGATTAATCATGCGGACCTGTTGGCGAAAGCGCGCAATGAACTCCATTGGTAGATTGAAGAGATAGGGAGTCTGAGCCTGCGCACCGATGATCCGCCTGCGCTCGTCCACACCATTCTCGAGCAGCATGAGGAGAGCATCGCCCGTCTGGTGTCCCGGCGACTCCGGCCCGAAGAGCACCAGATACCTGATGTTTGGGTTGGCAACGATGTTACAAATGAGCTTTTCGATGCCGATGCTTTCAGTCTGGATGGTGCCGGAGAGGGCAGCTCCACTTTCCAGACCAACTCGGACTAGATTCTCAATATCCGGGGGGATATTTTCTTGGTCGTAAATTAAGATGACAGCGACAGCGACGGGCGAGTAGTCATTGCCGCGCAGAAAGCGCCCTTCTTCAGGAGGATAGTTGGAAGCTGGCTCAGCCTTGAACATGGCTTCTCCGTCTAGCCTTTAGCAAAGGCTTGAAGCCTCGCTCGAAGCTCGTCTCGGACGCGGCGGAAGGTTGTCAATGCTTCTCCTTGGGAGCCTTGCACTGCGGCGGGATCTGCGATACTCCAATGAACAAGTTTTGTTTTCGCCGGGAAGACGGGGCAACTCTCCTTGGCGTTATCGCAGACCGTGATTACGTAGTCGAAATCCTGACCTGCAAATTCCTCCACCGATTTGGACCGGTGACCGGAAATATCGATCCCCACCTCACGCATCACGGTGATAGCCTCGGGTCGCACGTGGGTTGGGTTGATGCCCGCACTGAAAACCTCGTAGACATTTCCCGCATCATGGCGCAGTAACCCTTCTGCCATTTGACTGCGAGCCGAATTGGCCGTGCAAAGGATAAGGACTCTCACTGATTTCCCTCACTGTCCGCATAACTGTCTAATAAGCCGTGCCTGCGCGAAATGGAGCAGGCGTGGCGGATTACCCACGAACCAGTTGAACTGCGTCGGCGCCCTCCCGAAGCGGCGTAAAGTAGGAACGCTGAAAGCGGAGAGCAACTCCTACTAGTCCGATCAGTACTGGAACCTCGACGAGCGGCCCGATGACCGCCGCAAATGCGGCCCCGGAATTGATTCCAAATACCGCCACAGCCACGGCAATAGCCAGCTCAAAATTGTTGCTGGCCGCGGTGAAGGCGAGGGTCGCCGTCTTGGAGTAATCCGCTCCAAGCCTCCTGCCCATATAGAAGGAAACAAGGAACATCACAACGAAGTAAATCAGCAGGGGCAGTGCGATCCGCAGAACGTCGAACGGTAATTGAATGATGTATTCACCCTTCAAGGAAAACATCACCACAATCGTGAAGAGCAAGGCGACAAGCGTAAGCGGACTGATGCGGGGAATAAACCTCTTCTCGTACCATTCCCGCCCTCGCAGTCGAAGCAGGGCAAAACGAGTCAGCATGCCGGCAAGGAAAGGAATCCCCAGGTAGAAGAAGACGCTCTGCGCAATCTGTTTCATTGACACATCCACAACTGCGCCTTTCAGACCAAGCCAAGTTGGCAATACAGTGATGAACAGCCAGGCATAAACCGAGTAAAACAAAACCTGGAAAACCGAATTAAGGGCTACAAGTCCCGCGGCATATTGGGTATCGCCCTTCGCAAGTTCATTCCAGACAATCACCATCGCGATGCAACGGGCCAGTCCGATCATAATCAGACCGACCATATACTCGGGATGGTTCCGTAAGAAGGTAACGGCGAGGACGAACATGAGAACAGGACCGATCACCCAGTTCTGCACGAGTGAAAGAAGCAAAACGCGTTTGTTGCGGAAGACTTCCCCAAGCTCTTCGTAGCGGACTTTTGCCAGGGGCGGGTACATCATAAGAATCAAACCGGCTGCAATAGGAACTGACGTTGTGCCCACCTGGAAAGCCGTCAGGGTTCGAACCAGGCTTGGCAGCAGATAGCCAGAGATCACGCCCAACGCCATGGCTAGAAAAATCCAAACGGTAAGAAATCGATCAAGAAAAGAGAGTCTTCGCGTAAGATGTGCTGGCATACTTCAATGCCTTCCCCTCTTCGGTTCTGGCCGTTGTGAACTAGCGAGGCTTCGCCTCAGACCGATGAGCCTTGTTATGCTTGTACCAAGAAAGTGCACAACCCCGCGTCCGCGACGTACATCCGAAGGATTCTCCTCGTCTCAGCAGTGCCTCCGTGTCCTCTGTGGCCAGGAGAGTCCTAACACAGAGGTCACTGAGACGCTCCGTGCGCTCTGTGGTAAAGCTTGAGAGGCACGGAGAACGCAGAGAGTCTCGCCTTGGTTGCGGCCAACAGCCACCCTGCGCCGTTTCCAAAACTTGACTCAAGAAGTCAGGTTCTAAACATCAAGCCTTCAAGAGCAGTCATCAACTACTTCCCGCAGCACCTCGAGCCTCAGCACGATGGGCTCGGCTTGTTCGCCCGCACGAAAGCGCTCATGAACTTGCCATCGACTCGAGGCGCGATCGCCTCCACGTCAATCCCCTTGCTCGAAAGCAATTCGCGCGCATCCGCAACGCGGTAAATCCGGGTCGGTTCGATGCTCACGACCTCAAATCCTGTCTTCATGAGTTTGGCAAGGTATTCGCTCTCCTCCAGCGCCCCGGCCATACAGCCTACCCATAACTCCACACTCCGCCGAATCTCGGCAGGAACTTCCCCGCGCACCACGATATCGGAGACGGCGAATCGCCCACCCGGCTTGAGCACGCGAAACGCTTCCCTCAACACTCGGTCCTTGTCGGCGGAGAGGTTGATGACACAATTCGAGATGATGACATCGACGGAGTTATCAGGCAGCGGGATGTTCTCGATTTCGCCCTTCAGGAATTCTACGTTCTCAACTCCGGCTTTCCGCTGGTTTTCGCGGGCCAGCGCCAACATCTCATCCGTCATGTCCAGACCGTAGGCCTTGCCGGTCGGCCCCACCCGCTTGGCGGACAACAGCACATCAATGCCCCCGCCTGATCCCAGATCGAGCACGGTTTCGCCGGGCTCGAGCTCGGCCAGTGCGGTTGGGTTTCCACACCCCAAGGAAGCAAGGAGAGCTTCCTCGGGGATTTGGCTGGTTTGGCTACCATCGTAAAGGTTCGAGGTGATGGGGTCAGGACAACCGTCCACAGGCGGCGCCGTTCCGCAACAGGAACTCCGGCCCTGGATGACACGCAGGGCAGCCTGCCCGTACTTCTCTTTCACCACTTCCTTGATATTCTCAGCGCTCATTTGCTTCTCCTTTCCTGGGTTCAATGCCGCACAATAGGTGGGTTTTTGGCCACTTTTTTGGCTTTGATTTGAGTTCGTTTGCCTTCAAGAACCAGTTCGTTTTTAGCCCCTGAAAACGATAACTCCTGTGTTTTCAACATATTCTTAGGTTCGTTCCCACTATTTAGTATCTTTTTTCTGTTTTCTACGCATTTTCCCCTGCCGCCGCGCCGATCTGCAACCCCCTTTGCGCGCTCGCTGGCAAGTCTTCTCATGCGACAACTAAAATAGGCTACCATGTGTCAGTTCTCCTGTCAAGACCAAAGCGCAGGTGTCAGGGGCCAGGTGTCAGGTTTCAGGTTACAGGGGCCGGGTGCTGGGGGAGCATGCGGGCTAAGGTAAGCCGTGCTCAAATGGCCCCGGCAGGGTCAATCCAAAATCCAAAATCCAAAATGCCCAGCCCCCAGCTCGAATCCCCTCTCCCTCCTTCATCCCCCTTTCATAAAACTTTTGACGGAACTTGGCTTCCCTTTGAGGCCTGCACGATCAAAACCAAGTCTCCGGGTTTAACAGCTTTGTTGCGAGTGCAACACTCCGCATAGAGGAAGTTAAGAAGCTCCTGGAGTGCCTCCGTATTCGCCGTGTACCAAAGGAATGTACCCTCGCGCCGCACTTTGACCAGTTCCTCGTTCTTGAGTTTGTCGAGATGATGGGAGAGTGTGGAAGCCGGGATGCCCAGCTCGTCCTGAATATCTCCCACCACCAATCCCTGCGGATGCGCGGTAAGCAAGAGTTGCATGATGCGCAACCGAGGCTCCGCCCCCATGGCGGCAAACATATCCGCGTACCGTATGACTCGTTCAGTGTCGTCAGTAGTCTTCATAGTTCGATTATACCGGAAATAGCGAATGTGTCAAGTGGCTTTCTCCCTCGTTCCAGGGTTTCGTCAAAGTCGGGGTGGCCGGGCCGCCAGCCAGATTACTGGCGATTGGGCGGGCAGTGAAAGGAAAAGCGCTTCACGTCGGGCTTCCCACCTCTACGAGTAGGCCGTGACAAGTCCAAGTGGCGCCCACTTGACGCGAAGCCGACTTTTCAGGCCCAATCCGCTCCCGGCGCTATCGATCACCTGAAAATCGCTGGCGCGAAGGGGACTTCACGCGACGTATCTGGCCGGTAGTGGGGCTGTTCGACCTAAGCCGCATTGAGCACGTGTGGTCGCGGTTCCGCGCTCTCGACTGCATCGCGGTGCGGGCGCGCTGGCCCCACAGGATATGCCTCGATTGACCTTTCTCAAAAGGACGAAATAGAATTGCCGTAAAGTAATTCGAGGTATAGCACCATGGAGTCTGATCCCAATGCACGACCCATGCCTTCTTTGCGGAAGTTCTTCGAGAACTTCGTGTGGCGGCGTTTCTTTGAGGACATCCGCCTCGAGGGGCCCGGTGTAGCAAGGTATGTCACGGATTTGCTCGCCGATTTCGCGCATAGTGACAACCTCTATTGCATTCGGAACGCTTCGGGCCGCCGGCTTGAGGACGTCGGGGAGATGCTCATTGAATCGAATCCCGTGCTTGCTGCAAGTTCGTTTGATCGCGAGCGCGCGGTTCGCAAGCACGTGGGGGATTACACCCTGTTTATGACGGGGCTTTTCCCGGAGAGTGTGGCCAGGTTGCGCCAAACAAAACGTCCTCGTCTTGAGGCGTTCGTCGATTACGTGCAGGCCGGCAAGGAGTCCTACGCGATTGTGTCCTCATTTGACCAGTTCGAATACCGGCATGAAGCTCCACTGTTTCGCAGGCTTTCGGAGCAGTTCGAGCTTTGTGTTGTGGGCCTCAACCTTGTCAAACAGGACCTGGAAGAGCTTCAGCATGACTACTATCGCAACCTGAAACACAGGCTGCACACAGACCTCCAGTAATCCGCAGCCATCATCGAGGAGGCAGTGTCAGCACCCGCCGCTGTCAGCGAACGCGAGCGGCGCTTGCGAGGTCCGAGACCGAAAGGACGACGGTTGCTTTCTTTGACGCAGCAATTGTCGATCCCCAGCTCGAATCAACACTGATTCCTTTGTGAGCCAGTTTCCCGGTGAAAGACCCGAGGGCGCCCGGGATGTTCGGCAGTTCTTGTAGCAGCACGTCCGTCTCGGTAAAGGTGAGCCCGGCCGCAACCAACGCCTTCTTCGCCTTGCTAACGTTGTCCACAACTAATTGGACTCAACTTGCTTCATTGCGTCAGCGCTCAACAATGAGCGGTCGCAAGAAGGGTCTGCGGTCTCACAGGCCAGAGTGTTGCGTTCTCGTTTCGTGTCGGCAACCTCCTTTGCCTCCGTCGGAGCCAACAAGGAATCGTCGCAGTATCCGTCGCCGGTCTTGCAGGCCAGCAGATTCGTGAGGTATTGGGCGGTCGCGACATCCTCCGCCTCAGAAGGGCTCAGCCAGGCCTTGTTGCACGGCACCTCGCCCCTTTCACATGCAAGAAGGTTGTGCTCGCGTTCGATCGCCTTGACTTGTGCAGCTTCCGGGGGAGAAAGCAAGGAGTAGTCGCAGCCCCCCTCGCCGGTCTCCCCTCCCCGGGGAAAAAGGAGAAATCTGCAAATGCATGGTTGACGAGGCATCGCCAATTCCGAGATGCCTTCCAGCCTTGAAAGCTGTCACATCTTCGCTTGTTTTCCTTCGTTCGTTGCATTAGAATCACTTCCTTTTCAGAAAGTCACTTTATGCCCTATGGTTAACAAAACAGTTTCCCATTACAGAGTCATTGAGAAGGTTGGCGGCGGCGGGATGGGGGTGGTATACAAAGCCGAAGACACCAAGCTGCATCGGTTTGTCGCCCTCAAGTTTCTGCCCGAAGAACTAGCCAAAGATACCCAGGCGGTGGAGCGTTTCAAGCGCGAGGCGCGCGCCGCTTCCGCCCTTAACCACCCCAATATTTGCACCATTTACGATATTGATGAATGTGAAGGGCAGTTCTTCATCTCCATGGAACTGCTCGAGGGGCAGGCGCTCAATCATCGTCTGGAGGGCAAACCCCTCAGCCTGGATTTGCTCATAGACCTCGCCATACAAATTGCCGATGCCCTGGATGCCGCGCATACTCAGGGGATCATCCATCGCGACATCAAGCCCGCCAACATTTTTGTGACCAAGCGCGGGCAAGCCAAGATCATGGACTTCGGGCTGGCCAAGCTGGCCACGCGCGCGCGAAGCACGACCGACTCCACGCAGCTCACCGCTGGGCCCGAATCCATAATGCTCACCAGCCCCGGCCAAGCCATGGGCACCGTGGCTTACATGTCTCCGGAGCAGGCGCGGGGCGAAGAATTAGACATACGCACCGACCTGTTTTCCTTCGGCGTGGTGCTTTACGAAATGGCCACGGGCCTGCGCCCGTTTGCCGGCGCCAGCCCTGCTTCTGTCTTTGGCGCGATCCTCCTCCAGACTCCGCGTCCGCCCCTGCAATTGAATCCGCAATTACCGGCGGAACTGGAGCGCATCATCACCAAGGCGCTGGAGAAGGATCGTGACCTGCGCTGCCAGACGGCCGCGGAAATGCGCGCGGATTTGAAGCGGGTGAAACGCGACACGGACTCCAATCGCTCCGCCGCGCCGGTCTCCGGGCCGGCCGTTGCTCCCGCGGCGTCCGTGAAGCCGCGAGAGAGATCCCTGCGCGGGCCTCTGCTTCTCGGCCTGGGCGTGCTTTTGGGATTGGCGGTTGGAATTGCCTTGGGCAGGCGCGCCTGGCAATCTGCCCCCGTGTCCGAGCCGCCGCGCTATCGGCAGATCACTTTCCGGCGCGGGGCCATCCAGGCGGCGCGATTTGCCGCCGATGGACAAACCATTTTATATAGCGCCGCTTGGCAGGGCCATCCCGTTGATGTGTTCACGGGCCGTCTGGACGCGCCCGAATCCCGTTCCTTATCGCTGGACCAAACTCAGCTTCTCGCCGTATCATCCACCGGAGAAATGGCCTTGTTGTTGAGATGCCGAGCCGCCGGTACGTGGGTCAATCAGGGGACGCTGGCCCGCGCGCCCCTGGCCGGCGGGGCGCCCAGAGAAGTTCTCGAAGACGTCCAGTGGGCCGACTGGTCTCCGGATGGAAGCAGTCTGGCGATTGTCCGGGACGCGGGCGGGCGGAACCAGTTGGAATATCCTGCCGGCAAAGTCTTGTATGAAACCGGCGGCTGGGTCAGCCATCCGCGCGTCTCTCCCAATGGCGACTGGGTGGCCTTTCTCGATCATCCCATGCAAGGGGATGACGGCGGCTCCGTAGCGATTGTTAACAACGAAGGCAAGAAGAGAACGCTGGCCAGCGGCTTCTACACCATCCAGGGCCTGGCATGGTCCGCCGATGGCAAGGAAGTTTGGTTCACGGGGAGCCGCGTGGGCGCCAACCGCGCCCTGTATGCGGTGGGCCTGGACGGAACTGAGCGGCTGATCTCCGCCATGCCGGGCACCTTGATCCTGATGGACATCTATAAGGATGGCCGAGTTTTGATGATCCGCGCCACTTGGCGCCGCGAATTGTTGGGGTTTTCGGGGGAGAAGGGCACGGAGAGGGATATGTCCTGGCTGGACTATTCCTACCCGGCCGATCTCTCCCAAGATGGACAGAACCTGCTTTTCGATGAAGAAGGTGAAGGCGGCGGGACCTACGGAAAGGGCGGTGTGTGGGCCTATACCGTTTATATGCGCAAGACGGACGGCTCACCGGCCGTGCGACTCGGCGAGGGGGCGGCAGTGGCCTTGTCCGCGGACCAGCGCTTTGTCATCGCTCAGCCGGAAGGCTCGCCCGCGCAGTTTATATTGTTACCCACCAAAGCGGGAGAATCCCGGCCCCTTACCAACGATAGCTTGAACCACGTCTGGGGGCGCTGGTTGCCGGACGGGAAGCGGCTGCTTTTCTCCGCCAATGAGCAGGGCCACGGCCCCAGGTTATATGTCCAGAGCCTGGAAGGTGGAAATCCCCAGCCGATTACGCCGGAAGGGGTCAACGCCAACGCCTTCTGCCTATCGCCGGACGCCCAACAAGTGGCAGTCTTGGGGCCGGACCAGAAGGGGTATATATATCCGGTGGCGGGAGGCCAACCGCGTCCCATCACGGGTTTGGAACCGGGGGAAGAGCCTGTTTCCTGGAGCGCCGACGGGCGCATGCTCTACATCTATCAACCCGGCAGCCTGCCCGCCAAGGTCTATCAACTGGACTTGAACACCGGACAAAGAAAACTGTGGAAGCAGCTTATGCCCGCAGATCCCGCCGGCGTCGTTAGAATCGGCCCTATCCGCATGACCACCGATGGCAAAACCTACGTGTATGGCTACCACCGCACGCTCGCTGACTTGTATCTTGCGGAAGGACTCAAGTAAATTTGCGCCGGGGCTTGGGCCGGTTCAGGGGACCTTTCAGGCCGGGCATTCGGGCGCTGGAATTGCGGCGCTGGGCGAGGCCCCAGGCCTTAAGCAGTGTGCCGGGATTAACCCCCTGTGACGGCGTAGGGTTTACCTATCAGTTCACTTTGACGGTTAGTCGAAACCGTAGACGTGGTGCCCACCTTCTCCTGCTGGTTCCTCCCGAGTGACATACTCGGAGACTATGACGGGTGGGCACTTTCACGGATTTGGCCTGATAAACGCCCATCTATGATAGTGGAGAACTGCACGATCGCCTGGGTCACTTGCCCGTGTAGTCGGCATATCGGACAAGTCCAAAGTCGAACCCAATCTGTCCGGGGAGCGCCCAGTGGGACGCTATCCGCGATGGGCCCGTGGCCAGCTCAAGAAAAGGGGCTAGGGACTGGGGTCTAGGGGCTGGGGAAGAACAGAAGGCAGTGAGCAGAAGGCAAGAGGGCAGGGACTGGGTGCTGCGGACCAGGGCTAGAGGAAGGAAGTTCCCCAGTACCTAGCCCCCAGCCCCTGTTCTTCCTGGCCCCTGAAACCTGACACCTGAAACCTGTGGCAACGCAATTCGTTTGCCTCTGAACGGGTTTCTTGGTAAATTTCCTAGTTTGCTTTGGAGTCGGTGCGTCGTTCGTGCGCAGGTCGCTTCAGGATGGCGCCGAGACTCCGATTCATCTGACCATTCAAGGAGTTGAAGCTCGATATGGCGAATAATTCTAAAGGCACGATCGGGATTCTGACTGGAGGGGGCGATTGCCCGGGACTTAACCCTGTGATCCGGGCGGTGGTGCGGCGCGCCGAGCAGCTCGGCTACAAAGTCTTGGGTGTGAAGGACGGTTGGAAGGGAATCCTTAAGGCTGACGCGGAGCCGCTTACTTTGGATTCTGTTTCCGGGATTCTGCCGCGCGGCGGCACAATCCTCGGCACATCGCGCACCAACCCGCTGAAGAAGGAAGAGGACAAGAAAACTCTGCTCGCCAACCTCAAGACCATGGGAATTGATTACCTCATAGCGGTGGGAGGCGAGGACACCCTGGGCGTTGCCCGGAAGCTCGTCAACGAGAACGTGAAAGTCGTCGGCGTCCCCAAGACCATCGACAACGACGTGGATGGCACGGACCAGACTTTCGGGTTTGACACCGCTGTCATGATCGTTACTGAGGCGATTGACCGCCTCCACACCACCGCGGAATCGCACCACCGCGTAATGGTCGTTGAAGTGATGGGGCGCCACGCAGGATGGATTGCGATTATCTCCGGCCTGGCAGGCGGAGCTGATTGCATTCTGATTCCGGAGGAGCCGAAAACCATCGAGGAAATCTGCGAGGTCATCAAGCGGCGGCATGCCAGAGGCAAGAAGTTCTCAATCGTGGTCGCTTCGGAGGGGTTCCAGCTCAAGGGCCAAGACGCATTCGTGACCAAAGGCCAGCAACTCGACCAGTTCGGTCACGTTTTGCTGGGCGGCATCGGCGAGCGCCTGGCCAAGCTCATCGAGAAGCAGACCGGTTTCGAGACGCGCTCCACGGTGCTCGGTCACATCCAGCGCGGCGGTTCGCCCACGGCTTTTGACCGCGTGCTGGGAACCCGCTTCGGACTCAAGGCCGTCGATTTGATCGAGGAAGGCAAGCTTGGCCACATGGTTTGCTTGAAGGGCAATCAGATCACTTCCATACCCCTGTTGGAAGCGATGACCAAACTGAAGCTTGTGGATCAGGAATGGATCCGTATGGCCGAAATCTTCTACGGGTAGTCATTGAGGCCGGCTGCTGGTCTTGGTGAGCTCTTACCTGCACGGGGTGGCCCGCGCAACGCCGCCACCCCTTCCTTTTTTTCCTTTCATGGTTGTGGGTGGGTCCGGGTGGCTTATCGACTGGCCCTTCTCAAGTTTCATTGCGAGGACATTGCAAGCGAACTCGCAGGGGTAAGGGCACGAAGTTTGGCGAGCCGCTAGCGCTCGACAGGGAGCGAACGTGTGCGGACCCTGCCGCGCAGGAGCGCATTGAGTTCGAGGGAGAATTTGGGCAAGACTGAAAGTGGAAGGCAGGCCAGTAAAGCGCGAAAAGCCAGCAAGGCTTCTTTGGCGATGAGGTCAAAGTCGTGGAAGTTAAGATCAATCTGGTTCCAGACTTCCGGAGACGGGTCGCCCGTCCTTTCGGCGTGGCGGTAGGTATACCGGAATTCTCCCGTCACGATTTCCGCGGCGCGGCGCAGCAGACGAAGTTGAAGCTGATAGCGGCGCCGGGAGCTGAAAACCAATTGGTCCAGAAGTTCATGCATCCGCACATAGTCAACCATGGTCCTGGACTTGAAACGATGGGCGTGGATGCTGCGGGGCGTGACCACCACCTGGGCGTTCGGCAGGTGCTTCGCCAAGGCATCCAAGAGGCCGGCGGCGATCTTCGCCATGCCGTCCCACTCGGAGGCAGAAAGCCGGATCATGCGCCAGGCCATGTCGTGGCGGCCAGCGCTCCGCTCTTCAAACGCGTCGTTGAGCGAAATGCCCAGCATGGCTGTCCTTGCCTCAACTTCTGGCGCAAAACCGTCATAGACGGCCTGGCGCTCTGGTCCCAATGGCGCCAGACCTGCCGGTGCGCGCTGAGCCGGCGAATTAACCCAAAGCAAACGCCGCAGCAGAAAACCCACGCCGGTGAGAACGAGAATCCCCGCCAACCAACGCATACTGCCCAGTATAGAAAATTGGCAGTCGCTAAAGCAAGGTAAGGTAGAAATCTAGGTAGAAATCTTGACACCCTTTCTGCGGCAACCCTATAATTGCTGTTTTTATCTGTGATGAAATTCTGCCGTTTGCTGGCGGGTCTTTTCCGTGTCCACAACAGAACTTCGCGATCTCATACTGCAAAGGCGAAAAAAGCTCCATGCCATCGCCGAGTTGGGTTTCGAGTTGTATCCGCGCCATTACGACCTTACACACACCATCCCGCAGATCCTGACCGCCTATTCTTCTTCTTCGATGGAGCAGTTGAGTGCCCAGAGGGTCTCGGTCAGGGTGCCGGGGCGAGTGATGACCATCCGCCCCCACGGGAAGGCCGGCTTTGCGCATTTGGCGGCGGGCGGCGAGCGCCTGCAAATCTACGTGCGTTGGGAGGCCGTGGGAGAGCGCGACTTCGAGCTCTACAAGCTTCTCGACATCGGCGACATCATTGGCGTCACCGGATACCTCTTTCGCACCAGAACCGGTGAACTGACTATTCATGCCGAGCGCCTGCAATTCCTGGCCAAGGCACTGTTGCCCTTACCGGAAAAATGGCATGGCCTCACCGACCTGGAGCTCCGTTACCGACAGCGCTACCTGGACCTCATGGTGAATGAGGAATCCCGGAGGATTTTTGAGCGCCGTGGCCGGCTGATTCGCGCTCTGCGGGAATTTCTTGACGGCGAAGGCTACCTCGAGGTGGAAACCCCCATGATGCAGCCGCTGGCAGGCGGCGCCATGGCACGGCCCTTCATTACCCACCACAACGCTCTGGACCTCAAGCTTTACCTTCGCATCGCTCCGGAGCTTTACCTGAAACGGCTCACCGTGGGAGGCCTCGACCGCGTTTACGAGATCAACCGTAACTTCCGCAACGAGGGGATTTCCACCCAGCACAATCCTGAGTTTACGATGCTGGAGTTCTACCAGGCTTACGCCGACTACCGGGATATGATGGCCTTGACGGAAAGAATGCTGCGGCACGCTGCGCTGGCCGTCCTCGGAACGGTCGATTTCGACTACGGCGGGCAACCTATTTCCTTCGCCGAATTCCAGCGTTTGACCATGAAAGAGGCGGTGGGCAAGTTTTGGCCGGAAGCAGCAGGGAAAGGGCCTTCACCGGAAGATCTGGCGGAACCTAAAGCGATCTTCAAATGGGTCGAGGCTTTCAACCGCTGGGCTGGCGGCGACTCCTGCCCTGGCTACGAGCCCCTGGCGTTGCCGGAGGGTACGGCCCCGGGTACGGCTCTCGCAGAGCTGTTTGAGCATGTGGCGGAAAGCCATTTGATCCAACCAACCTTCATCGTGGATTACCCGCTGGAGGTCTCGCCGCTGGCCAAGCAGAAACCTGAAGATCCAAATTTCGTTGAGCGCTTTGAGCTTTTCATCGCCGGGATGGAAGTAGCCAACGCCTTTAGCGAACTCAACGATCCCGCCGAACAACGCGACCGCTTCGAATATCAACAACTCCTCCGCGAAAAAGGTGACCTGACCGCCCACGCCATTGACGAAGACTATATTCGCGCTCTCAGTTACGGCCTTCCCCCCACCGGCGGGGAAGGCATCGGTATTGATCGCCTCACCATGCTGCTCACCAATTCCCGATCCATACGGGACGTCATCCTGTTCCCCTTGATGCGCCCCGAAAAGCCGCTTGCTTAGGCTTGCTTCGCCGAGGCTGCGTTGACCTCGCCTAGCTGTTACCAGCTATCCCCCAGGAATAGGGAGATATCATCCGCTTTGGCGGACACCGGCAGGGCGCCGGACGCCGACCCCCATTTGGTATCTCCTTCCGCAGGCGAAGCTGTACCAAGAAGCGACGGAAGTCTCTTATCGAGGCTCATACCGCCACTTCAGGCCTGACCACTTTCCCGATCGACTTCGCGCTTCGTCAGCTTGCGTAGGAGCTTGGCTGGATTCCCGACGACGATCGTTCGAGGTGGTACATCCCGTGTCACCACGCTGCCCGCGCCGACGACGGCTTCCTCTCCAATCGTCAAATCACCAAGAATCACCACTCCGCTTCCTATCGAGGCCCTGCGCCGCACCAAGGTAGTTTGACACCGCCAGTCGCTGGCCTCCTTCATGGTGCCATCGGGGTTGGTGGCCCGAGGCAGGCGATCGTTGATGAAGACTACGTGGTGCCCAATGAATACTCCGTCTTCGATCGTGACGCCCTCACAGATTAACGTATGGCTGCTGATCTTGCACTTCGCCCCTATTTTCGCACCCCTTTGTATTTCCACAAATGTTCCAATCTTGGTGTCATCTCCAATCTCACAGCCGTAAAGGTTAACGAAGTCGCATATCTGCACGCCTTTTCCCAGCACTACGTCGTCGGATATCTTCTTAAGTGGGGTCGGCTTCATATTTTTACGAATTCTCCTTCTTTCGCTAGCGAAGCGTCGGCCGCCGACAGAATCCGCACGACCTCCAAGCCCTGCTCGGCAGCGGTCCGCGGCTTGCCGCCCCCTCGAATGCAGTCCCGGAAGTGGACCATCTCAACTCGAAGCGGTTCCTCCGAAGCTATCTTCGGAATGTGTACGTCCCCCGTACGATACTGAACCAGGACATCATAGGCCGTCTCGCCCGCCGTTAGTTCGACCCCTTTGTCGTAGACTTTGACCTTTTCGTCGGGTTCGAGGTCGTCGTAGACGATCATCCGCTTCGTACCGGCAATAAGCGTTCGGCGGACCTTGACGGGACTCAACCAGTTCACGTGGATATGCGCCAGCACACCGGGGCGCATCTTGATGGTCAGGTAGGCCATTGTGGCGAGGGCCTTATCCGTCTGCTGGACGTGGCATGCACCGATGGCCGAAACAGCCACCGGCCGTTCGGGAAGCAGATAAAGGAGGATCGACAGGTCGTGCGGAGCGAGATCCCACAACACGTTATGGCGAGACCGAACCAGGCCGAGATTGACCCGGACGGAGTCAAAGTACAACAGTTCTCCGACTATACCGGATGTGACGAATTCTTTTATTTTTTGCACCGCGCCTGCGTAAAGGAAAGTATGATCCACCATGAGCACCAATCCACATCGCTCCGCCAGAGAACAAAGCTCCTCGCACTCCTCGACTGAGGAGGCCATCGGCTTCCCCACCAGCACATGCTTCCCTGCCAGCAGCGCAGCTCTCGCAATCTCAAAATGGTTGGCAAGCGGAGTCGCGATGATCACGGCTTCAACTTGAGGATGCTGAAGCAGGTCCTCATAACTGCGCACGCCGACGGCGCTCGGGTAGGCTCGCGTGGCTAACCCCAGCCGTTCCTCCTTGATCTCGGAAACCGCAAGGGGCACGAGTCCATCCGTGCTCGCCACGTTGCGCAGCATGTTCGGTCCCCAATATCCGTAACCGATGACCCCGACCCCGATGGTCACTAGAAAACCTCCTGGGCAGACCGACCAATTGTTTCAGCGACCTACACCACTTGTTCGGACCTAAGCTCGTGCATCATGGGAAGAGACCGCACCTGATCGGCATAAGCCTCTGTTATGGGGAAGTAACCCCCGGAAATTTCAGATGAGCAAATGCAAAGGCTTCCAACATCCCGATCCCGTTCCCGCTCCAGTCCGCGGACTACGGGCGAGATTTCACCGCCTCTTTTTGCACACGCGACCCCCGAGGGCCCGACTGGGTTACTTTTGGAAAACCGAAACGCCGGACTCCGAGCCACCACCCCAAACCCCACGCGTAGTGCATAGTAGCGAGAACGAATGGCGCTAGGATTGCCACTTTCAAGCTACGGGTATCGCAAAAGCTGATTAGTCCTCCTGCCAAAGCAAAAAGCGAATAGGCCAGCGGGACGATAAGCGCAGGCCAACCGGGCTTGATCAATAACCAGGCGAGAGAAGCAAGTGTAGCAGCAACGAGCAGCGGCGGCAGGGAGTGCCATTTTCGGAAAGATCCATGGCAATTCCCGTGAGTTTGGGCCCTCCCATATCCATTGCGAAATAACTGCCCCGCCAAGGCCCGCAGGGAACTCCGGACAAAGTACTTAAGGCGGATCCGCGGAGAAACTAGAACCCCTCCCCCGGCTCGGCGGGCGCGATAGTTAAGCTCAAAATCTTCGCCGGAAACATACTTTTCGTCAAATCCGCCCAGAACCTCCAGGGCACTTTTCCGGCAGAAGAACCCAAACACGTTGTCGATGAATTCCTCCCGCTTGGCGTAGTATTTGGCCTCCCCCCCTACACCCAAAGGACTGGACATCGCCCAAGCAATGGCCTGACCAACCGGACCCTTGCCTACGGGATTCTGTACCCCTCCGACATTGGTGGCGCCTGTGGTGTTGAGCAAGTGCAAGCAGGTAGTGAGATAATCGCAATCGTACTCAGCGTGTGCCCCAACAACGGCTATATACTGGCCGCGGGCTTCCTTGAGGCCTAGGTTGTAAGCGTGAACCTGGACGCGCTCAGGATTTTTCAACAAACGGACACGGGAGTCTCGCTTCGCTATGTCCTGGAGGATGGCAAGCGTCCGGTCTTCACTCCCGCTATCGAAGACCAGAACTTCGTACTCGCCCGGCACGTCCCGTTGAGAGAGTAAAGATAACATGCAGCGCTCGATATACTCTTCTTCGTTGAGCGTGGCCATCACTATGCTTGCGAGAACCTTCGGCATTACGGGATGCCCCCGCACTCGACTTTGGACGCTCGGCGCAGTATACACCCCAGCAACAACGTTTTCACCAACTCGTATCGCGCAAGCTAAAATGTAACCGGGGAGGTATCGTTGCGCAATTTTAGAATGTAACCCATTATGGCCAAGGGCTAGATCATCCTCATTCACCCTTCAGAATTCAGCATTGCCTTTCACAGTGGGTTTCCCCGTATGGTTTCGAATATAGGCCGGGTTCACGTGGCGAGCGCCGCTGGCCATGAGGTTTTCCGCCTCCGCTTGAGTCTTGATTCCCCCTCGTGCACCCAGCGCCGTGCAATTGAGTGCGGCCATGGCGTTCGCAAAGTCCAGAATCCTCCCGATTTCCCATCCTGCCAGCAGCCCGTAAATGAAGCCGCCATGGAAGACGTCCCCTGCGCCTGTGGTATCCACGGTTTCGACGACGAATCCGGGCGAATAGTGGAACCGCCCTCCCTGGTAGACCAACGCCCCGTCCCGGCCCAGCGTCATACCGGGCACCTTCATCTTGTATTCGGTGGCCATGTACTCGAGGACTCTGAAGGGGTCGGCTTGGCCGGTCAGGGTGGGAAGAAATTTGGTGGAGGCAATCAAGTAATCGATGTAAGGGAAAAGGCTTTCGACCTTCTTGTAAACCGTATCAAGGTCGGCGAGCACGGGGACGCGCGCCCGCCTTGCCCAGCGTGCGGCCTTCAGGCAGGCCTCGACGTCGCACCCGTCCAAGTGCAGAACGCGGCCGGTGGTGATCGCGCCCACCGTCAACTCTTCCGGGGTAACGGTCAAGCGCGCATCGCGGTCCCAGAAAACCGTTCGCTCCCCCGTCGCCTGATCCACCAAGATATGGCCGAATTGATTGGGCGTGTCCGGAACCACGCGCGTGTATCGCACGTCTACTCCCTCACGTTTCAAGCTGGCAAGCTGAATCTTGCCGCCCTCGTCATCCCCGACCTTGCCGATGTAGCGGGTGCGAAGCCCCAGCCGCTGGCAGGTGACCAGCGCGGTGGCCACCTGTCCACCAGCGTGCATGGACGAGGATAGCACCCGCTCCTTTCCTCCCAGGGCAGGGAAGTCGCGTACGATTAGAACCGTGTCGGTGGCGTTCAATCCCAGCCCAACAACATCTACGGAGCTTTTGCGCACACCCATCCTCCTTCGAGCAGGGAAGGACAGATACTCTACCACTTCTTTGTCTGATGTAGAGGTAGGCTCCTGAAAGACTGTCCAGGCGCGTCACCCCCAACCCGCCTTGCGGGAGGGGTCCATTGCCGCAGCGGGCGCCGGAATAGCGTGTAGCGGACTGGGTAGCGCAGGCTCTCGCTTTTCAGGGACTCTGCGGCTTGTCCACGTTGAAAAGTCGACCCCAAGATGACGATCATGGAGAGCAGAGTTGCCACAAACTCGAAGACGACCCCGGAGGAGAGCGCGTACCCTCCGAGATAACCTTCGCCCCACCCGTTCTGCCCCAGACCGTTAGCACCGACGTTATATCCTGCCAGGAGGCCATTGGCAATGACCGCGCGCACGCCGGCTCCAGCAATCCCGCCGAGCAACTTCGCAACAATATACCCGCCAAGATCCTTTTTCGGCGCCCACTCAGCCGGAGTATCTTCTGCGGCTACGGGGGCTCGACGTGTCACGGCGCTATCGGGTGACATGGGACAATTCCGGCGAGACGTGTGAGGTGGACGGCTTTACGTTAATGAAGCAGGGTATCACGGTGCGCCTCGAAGGCCCGCTGACCTCGGAACTGCTTTTGTTTGAGGCACTCTAAAGGCCGAGCGGGTGGCGCCGGCCTGTTCTTCTGGCGAAGATAGCACCCGTCCCCTTCCTCCCGGCCGGGGCAGGGAAGTGGCGAACAATCAGAACCGTATCGGTGGCGTTCAATCCGAGGCCGACCACATGCGCCGTGTTCTTCCGCAAGCGCGTCCTCCTTCGAGCCGCGAAGGGCAGACGCTCTACCCTTCTTCGGCATACCTGAAGGTACCGGATAACTTCGTTAGAGAGGGGTAGTGCCGGCCATAAACATCGGGGCAACTCGTGCGAGGTGGAATGGCCTTGAGAGCTTCTGCATGGCTGTGTCATGTGGCCTACTCCGTGGGTTTAGGCAGGTCTGCCGAGTTTAGAAACGGCCATGGCCTCTCCGGCAGGAAATCACGTAGCGACAGGGTTCTGTCTGACAACCGACGCGCCGCGGCGAGAGCGCTGCCAAGTCTGCGCGCCCGCGTTCGCCGCGAGGCAGCGGGGGGCGCGTCTGATAATATTTTCTCTGGGAGGTGGCTGGTTAACATAATATGTTTTCCACAAAAAGCTCCGGGTTTTCCACAAAATCCAGGCGCCGCCGCCACACTCGAAGGCTCCAGGAGTCAGGGAAAAAGCCAAGTCCTGAATCCCTGAATCTATTTTTTGCCTTGACACCAGCCCGGAGCCATGATAGGCTACTGGAGTTGACCTATGGAGGAGGCCGTAACAGAGCGCGCGGAGGGAGTTCGGAATCGGCTCAGGGGTGGGGAAGAATGGGCAGAAAATACAAAAAAGATGTTATTTGACGGAACGAAGCTAAGGATCTACTGCAAATAAAGGAGTTGGATTTTTGAGGACCCCAAAACGAAGTGTTTTTTGACTGCAAAAAGGGCCAATCAAAGCGAAGAATATGGTCACAAATCGACGATTTGTGGGGCATTGAGTGAAACGAGAAACTGGAAAATGGAAACTGGAAATTGGAAACTAGAAAATAGCGCGCCAGTTTCCATTTTCCGTTTTCCAGTTTCTAATTTCTAGTTTCTGCCTTGCGGTTTCTCGGCTCTCTCAGGCGCGCTCTCCGCACTTTTCGCTTCCCGCACGCGCGCGGATATGCTAATTTCAATGGGAATGTCGACGCGTCGACACAAACACTCGGATGCCTCTTCGTGAGACGGAAGCCATTGTTCTAAGGACCTACCGGTTAGCGGAAGCTGACAAGATCGCTTCGCTTTTCACACGTCAGATGGGGCGCCTGCGGGCGGTGGCTACGGGAGCCCGCCGGACCAAGAGCCGTTATGGGGCCGCGCTTGAGCCCTTGAGCCACGTTCGCGTGTTCATTTTTGAGCGTGAGCATCGCGACCTGCTGCGCATGAACTCCGCCGAGCTGATTGAATCCTTCTTCGACATGCAGAAGGACTATCGGATTCAACTGGCAGCCCAATACGTCGCGGAAGTGGCCGAACGCATGATCCCGGAAAGGGAAGTGAACGAGCGCCTGTTTCGGCTGTTCCTGGCGGTGCTTCGCAGCTTGAAGCATTCGGGGGAGGTGAACCGGCCGCTTCTCTACTTCGACTACTGGCTGCTGCGCTTGGCAGGCTTTTTGCCGGATTTCGAGCACTGCCAGAATTGCGGCCGGGCGCTTGGCGAGGAAGGCGGGTATTACGGGCCTGGGTCCGAGGGTTTGAGCTGTGAGACGTGCCGAACGGGCGTGATCGGCCAAAGCATATCCTCCCAAGTGATTGCCGCTATGCGCACCGGTTGCCAGAGGCCGCTGGAGCGGTGGATCGGCGAGGAAAAGGCGCCGCCGGGCTGCCGCGAGGCGCGCAGATTCCTCGAGGAGTTGATCGAAGCCCACGCGGAACGAAAACTTGTGACGCGTGCAATGATGGAGGAGGCAGTGTGAAGCTGGTGCCAGGTGCCAGGTTTCAGGTGTCTGGGGACGGTGAGGCGGCAAAGAGGGGGAGACAGGAGTCAGAAGTCAGGAGTCAGAATGGGCCGCGTACGGACCTCGGTCCACGAACACAAGGAAGCTGTCAGCGGTCAGCCGTCAGCTTTCAGCAAGACCGCGGGAACTGAAAACTGATAACTGACAACTGATAGCTCAACGAGAAATGGCACAAAACCGGAGGAAATCTATAAAGCAAGATCCACTTACCTTCCAGGACATGCTCTTCCGCCTCAGTGAGTTCTGGGCGGGGCAGGGCTGTGTTGTGGCATTGCCTTACGACCTAGAGGTGGGGGCGGGCACGATGTGTCCCGAGACCTTTTTCCGCGTCCTGGGGCCACAGCCCTGGCGCGTGGCTTATGTTCAGCCCTCGCGGCGCCCCGCCGATGGCCGCTATGGCGAAAATCCCAACCGCCTGCTCAAGCACACGCAGATGCAGGTCATCCTGAAGCCGCCGCCCGCGAAGATCCAAGACATGTATCTCGAAAGCCTGGGGGCGCTGGGAATCGACATCCGGCATCACGACATCCGCTTCGAGGAAGACAACTGGGAAGCACCCACCCTGGGCGCCTGGGGCATCGGCTGGCAGGTCATGCTGGATGGCCTGGAGATCACCCAGTTCACCTACTTCCAGCAATCCGGCGGCGTGGACCTCGAGCCCATCAGCGTCGAGTTGACTTACGGGCTGGAGCGCAGCGCTGCTTTCCTCCAGAACGTCGAGGACGTTTACCAGGTGCGCTGGAACGAAACCGTGACCTACGGCGACATGCGGCGCCCAGAGGAACTGGAGTTGTCCGTTTACGACTTCGAGGCCGCCGACCCGGAGACCTGTCGCGAGCTTCTGGACCTCTACGAAGGCGAAGCCTCGCGCCTGCTGGGCGGTTACCAGTGGGATGACAGTCTTAGCCAAGATAAAGTAATTAAGGTAGATACGGGCGAAAGTTCAAGTTCAACCTTAGCCCGGCAACGCTTTCCCTTGCACAAGGTCTATGACCTCGCCTTGAAGTGCTCGCACCTGTTCAACATCCTCGATGCGCGCGGCGCCATTAGCGTGACGGAGCGCGTGGCGCTGATCGCGCGCGTCCGCAAACTGGCCTGCGAAGTCGCCGCCATTCACCTCGACCGGCAAGCCGAGGTGGCGGCATGACAGCCGAAACTCGAGATTCGAAAGTCGAAACTGGAAGCTCGGTTGTTGGAGAGGAGCAATCGTCAATCGACAATCGGCAATCGAGAATTACCGTGCCCTTGCTGCTCGAAGTGGGCTGCGAGGAAATCCCTGCACGCTTCCTGCGCGATGCTGAGAAAGGCCTGGGCGAGCGCGTCCGGGCGGCGCTGCGCGAGGCCCGGTTGCTGCCGGAAGCAGACGCAGGGGCGGTTCGCGAACCGCCCCTACAGACATATTCCACGCCGCGCCGCCTCGTCATCCATGTCCCCGCCTTGTTAGGTCGGCAGCCGGACAAGGTTGAGGAGATCCTCGGACCGCCCGTCAAGGTGGCTGTCGGCGCGGAAGGGAAATACACCCGGGCAGCAGATAGCTTCGCCCAGAAGAACTCCGCCCGCCTGGAGGATTTGACTCGCACCACCACCCCAAAAGGGGAATACTTGGCGCTGCGGAAAACCACCCAGGGACGTTCTGCCCAGAAGATCCTGCCGGAAATCTTGCCCGCTGCCATCCTGGGCCTGAGCTTCCCGAAGAGCATGTATTGGACGGCCAAATCCGGACCACGCTTTGTGCGGCCCATTCGCTGGGTTCTGGCAGTCCTCGGAGAAGGGAAGCAGGCGGAGACGGTCGACTTCGAAATCCTGGGTGTGAAGTCGGGGGATTCCACCTTCGGGCATCGGGCCAAAAGCCGCAAGCCGTGGCGCGTGACTGGCTTCAAGGATTACACAAGGAAATTAGTGCAAGCGCATGTAGAAATTGACTCTGGACGCAGGCTGGAACGTGTTATTCAAGAAGCTCGGGCACTGGTTGAAAACGCCTCGCTCAAGCTCGTGCAGGATGAGTGGTTGGTGGATTGGATCGTCAACTCGACGGAGTGGCCGCGGCCCATGCTCGGGAGCTTCGACGAACGCTTTCTTCACCTGCCGCGCGAAATCCTCACCACCGTGATGCGCGACCACCAGAAGTACTTCGCCGTGGAGGACCAGCAGGGGAATCTGAGACCGCATTTTGTGGCCGTGCTCAACATGGACTCGGACGCGATGGGCCTGATTCGCCAGGGGCACGAGCGGGTTTTGAGGGCCCGCTTTTCCGACGCGGAGTTCTTCTGGAAGACCGACCAGCGCGTCAGACTTCGAGACCGCGAGTCTGTTCTTGAAAGAGTGACCTATCAAGTCCGTTTGGGCAGCTACGCCGACAAGGTGAAGCGGATGCGGAACGTCGGTGAAAGTCTCCGCTCCGTTCTTGAAAGGAATGACCCCAACCTCGCTCGTTATACCGTCGCCATCCAAGATGCGATTAGTCTGTGCAAGTGCGACCTCACTACCCAAATGGTTCAGGAGTTCCCGGAGTTGCAAGGTATTGTAGGCGGACTTTACGCAGCAGCGCAGGGGGAGCCGAAGGAGATTGCCGAGGCCATCTACGACCACTACCTTCCGCAGGGAGCGGAGGACCGATGCCCAGCGACGCCGGTGGGCGCTGTCGTCTCGCTGGCGGATAAACTGGATAGCGTGGTGGGTGGGTTAGCTGTAGGCCTTGAGCCTACCGGCTCGAGTGATCCCTTTGCGCTACGCAGGCAGGGTAATGGAATAATTAAAGTAATACTTGAATTTAAATTTCCCATCTCCTTGTCCTTAATAGTTGGACAGGCTTTAGAGACTTTGGATATTACTCTCCATAAACCCTCTGAAGAGGTGTCGCAGCAGGTTTTGGAGTTTTTGGCGGACAGGTTGCGATACTATCTTGAGGCTGTGTGTTCGTTCCGCTACGACACGGTACGGGCCGCGCTGGCATCGGGGTCGGACGCGCCCTACGACGCATTCCTGCGGGCACAAGCGCTCCACAATTTGCGCGGCAGCGAGAACCTGGAAGCCTTGTGCGTGGCAGCGAAGCGGATTAAGAACATCCTGGGAAAATCGGCAAGCCAGAGCGATTGGAGTCCTGGCGAGGTCGATGAGAGCCTTCTGACGGAAGAAGCCGAGCGCGAGCTTTACCGCGCCTATCTCGCGCTCGACCGTGACACACAGGCCCTGGCTCGAGTCGGCGATTATCAGTTGGCGCTGGACGCCATCTCGACGCTCCGGCCGTCCGTCGATACCTTTTTCGATAAGGTGCTCGTGATGGCAGAGGACAAGGCGGCTCGCGAGAATCGTCTGCGGCTGCTTGGCAAGCTTGACCGGATGTTTTCCGGGATCGCTCAGTTTTCGGAGATCGCTTCGGAGGCGGAAACAAAGTGAGCGGTGGGGTGTTGGTGTCATTTGGGATGGGATCCCTTTCGAAACGCCGGTCATTCCCGTCCCGCCATGGCGGGGGAGAGGCGGCCCTACATTCCAATTGGGACACTGCCGAAACGGCGCTACAAAGCGAATGTCGACGCGTCGACATGGGAAAAAGCGCTCCGACAGCTCGTGAACGATTCGCTTGTACGCAGGAGGCGATTTGTGGCATGGTGTTTAGTGCGATGAAGGATAAGCCATGAAGCTGCGACTGCTTGTCGAGTTCGACCCCGAAACCAAACGGTGGTCAGCAGTGTTTCCAGAGTTGCCCGGATGCGCTTCTGCAGGCGATACGGAGGAAGAAGCAGTGCGCAACGCCAAGGAAGCCCTGGAACTGTGGTTTGAACCTTCCGAAATCAAACCTGCCGAGGGCGCGAAACTGCTAGAAGTGTCGCTCCCGTGAGCCCCCGCTTTCCCGCTCTGAGTGCGAAGGATGTTACCCGCATATTGAAGCGAAATGGATTCGTCCTAACCGGTCAAAAGGGCAGTCATCAGAAATGGCGTCATGCCAATGGCCGGCAGGTGATCGTCGCCGTGCATGGGAATAAACTTATCCCGAGAGGAACCCTCAAGAGCATTATCGAAGGAAGTGGCCTGGATGTAGATGACTTCCGGTAGTTGGACCTCCTCCGATGCTTTTTGTCCATTGTAAAATCGAGGGAAATGAGCCAAAATCGGGGGTTCTTTGCAACGGATTAGGAATGGCAAACGACTTTGATCTTTCGACTTTTGACTTTAAACTCTAAACTTCCGACTTTGAACTCTCATTTTCTCAATTTGAACTCAAAACTGACAACTGAGAACTGACAACTTAAAGGAGCACTCATGGAAAAATACGTTTATTTCTTCGGGGACGGGAAGGCCGATGGCCACGGCGCCATGAAAGATGTTCTGGGCGGCAAGGGCGCCGGCCTGGCGGAAATGACTAACGCGGGTTTGCCCGTGCCTCCGGGATTCACTATTGCCACCTCTGCCTGTCGCCTGAACTTCCAAAACCAAAACAAGACGCCCGATTTCATCCTGCAACAGAAGGACGAGGCGCTGGCGAGGCTCGAGAGCTTGCTGGGGCAGAAGCTGGGCGACAAAGAGAACCCCCTGCTGGTCTCGGTACGTTCTGGCGCCAAGTTCTCCATGCCCGGCATGATGGACACTGTCCTGAACCTTGGCATGAATGATAAGGTTGTGGAGGTGTTCGCCCGCAAGACTCGCAACCCTCGTTTTGCCTACGACAGCTACCGGCGATTCATCCAGATGTTTGGCAACGTCGTAATGGAAATCCCCAAGCAAAAGTTCGAGCATGTCTTCGACGGCCAAAAGAAGAAGAAGAAAGTGAAGCTCGATACTGGACTTGCCGCTGAAGACCTGAAGCAAGTCATTGCGGAATACAAGCAGGTGGTTCGCAAGGAAGCCGGCAAGGACTTCCCCCAGGACCCCCAAGTGCAACTCAACATGGCCATCGAGGCTGTATTCCGCTCCTGGTACAACCCGCGCGCCAAGACCTACCGTCGCCTCAACAAGATTTCTGACGACCTGGGGACTGCCGTGAACGTCCAGACCATGGTTTTTGGCAACCTGGGCGACACCTCGGGGACCGGCGTAGGGTTCACTCGCGACCCAGCTACGGGAGCCAAGGAGTTTTATGGCGAGTTCTTGATGAACGCCCAAGGTGAAGATGTCGTGGCAGGTGTGCGGACTCCTGTGCCCATCAAGGAACTCGAGAAGATCATGCCGGAGGTTTACAACCAACTCCGTGAATTCACTACCCGGCTCGAGCAGCACTACAAAGATGTTCAAGACTTCGAGTTCACTATCCAGGACGGAAAACTTTACATGCTTCAGACCCGCAACGGAAAGCGCACGGGTCCCGCAGCGGTGAGAATTGCGGTGGAGATGGAGCACGAAGGCCTGCTGACCTCGAAAGAGGCGCTCCTGCGCGTGGAGCCCGAGCAACTCAACCAGTTGCTTCACCCCGTGCTCGACGAATCAAAGCCGTTGAGCGTCCTGGTTACGGGGTTGCCGGCATCCCCAGGCGCGGCAGTTGGGCACGTGGTGTTCACCGCAGACGATGCGGTGGTGATAGGGAAGACCCAGCCGGTCATCCTGGTGCGCGGCGAGACCGTCCCGGACGACATCCACGGCATGGAAGTGGCGGTTGGCATTCTCACTTCTCGCGGCGGAATGACGTCCCACGCCGCCGTGGTAACGCGCGGCATGGGCAAGCCTTGCGTCGCCGGTTGCGGCGGAGCGGAAGTGGACGAAAAGAACAAGCTGCTCAAGATCGGCAGCACCGTACTCAAGGAAGGTGACTGGATTTCCCTGGACGGATCAACGGGGCGGGTCATTGAGGGCAAGTGCGATCTGGTCGAACCCGATCCGCAGAGTGGGGTTTTTGCCGAGTTCATGAAGTGGGCCGACCAGGAGCGGCAACTCGGCGTCCGCGCCAACGCTGACATCCCACGTGACGCTCTGGCCGCAGTCCGCTTTGGCGCCGAGGGCATAGGGCTCTGCCGTACGGAGCATATGTTTTTCGCCAAGGAGCGACTGCCTCATGTGCAGCGCATGATTATGGCGTGCAAGGAGACCCAGGATCCCAAGGAAGCGGCCGCCTATGCCAAGGAGCGCCGCGCCGCATTGGCCAAGCTGCTTCCCATGCAGCGCAAGGACTTCCATGGGTTGTTCAAGGCCATGGCGGGGCTGCCTGTCACCATCCGTACCCTCGATCCTCCCCTGCACGAATTCCTTCCCAAGCGGGAAGAGCTGATGGTGGAGATTGCGACCTTGGAGGCGAAGGGGAAGAAGGGTACTAAGCTAAGCCAGCTCAGAAAGTTGCTGGAAGTAGTTGAAGGTTTACATGAATTAAATCCCATGCTCGGTTTGCGCGGCTGCAGGCTTGGAATCATGTACCCTGAGATTAGTGAAATGCAGGCGCGGGCCATCTTCGAAGCCGCTTGCGATTGCAAGAAGCGGGGAATCGAGGCGAAACCCGAAGTGATGATTCCGCTGGTCGGGGACGTTAGGGAACTCGAACTCCAGAAGGAAATCGTGGACCGCGTGGCTGGCGAAGTATTCGCCAAGAAGGGCGTCAAGGTGGAGTACCTCGTCGGAACCATGATCGAGTTGCCCGCCGCAGCGCTTTCCGCCGGTGAGATTGCGCAGCAGGCGGAGTTCTTCAGCTTCGGGACCAACGACCTCACCCAGACGACTTTCGGACTCTCTCGTGACGACTGCGGCAAGATCATCAATGCTTACGTCAAGCTGAAGATCTGGCCGGCGGATCCCTTTGCGGTGCTCGACCCGAAGCGCGTGGGCAGGCTGCTGAAGCTCGCCACGGCGGAAGGGCGGGGAACCCGCGGTAACCTGAAGGTCGGTATTTGCGGCGAGCATGGTGGCGACCCGGCTTCGATTGAGATTTGCGCCGAGGCGGGGCTGAATTACGTTAGCTGTTCGCCTTACCGAGTGCCCATTGCGCGTCTGGCGGCAGCCCAGGCGGCAGTGAAGAAGCAGGCGGCTGCGGCGTACACAACCGCGTAAGGGCGGTGGCGAGTGACGAGCAGAAGAGCAGGTTCCAGGTGTCGGGTTTCAGGTGTCAGGGTACCCGGAAAACTAAAGTATTACTTTAAGCTCTGGACTCTGACCTTGTGAAACTAGAGCGTTAGGTTCCTCTCGCAACGCTCACGTCTCGCAAATGACACCAGTACCCAGCGCCGCGTGCCCTGGCACCGGGAACCTGACACCCGTGACCTGTTCTATTGCTTGTCACTGTCCTCGAATGTCGGCACGTCGACATCGGGTAATTGGCGAAATACCGTTACTGATGTCATTTGGGGGAAGTTGATTTTTCGTGCGGGCCTGTGAAGGCAGTCATTCCCGCGGAAGCGAGAAGGTGGGCGGTTAGAGTCATTAGAGCCGAGCAATTCTAGGCCAGACGGACTTGTACAAAGCGGTAGCGCCGTTGCCGCCGCGTGGATTCCCGCTTTCGCGGGAATGACCGGGACTTGCAACGCCCATGTCTCGCAAATGACACCAGTACCCAGCGTTGCGTGCCCTGACACCTGGCACCTAACACCTGGAACCTGGCACCTGCTGGAAAGCGAGGCACGACATGAATAAGATGAACAGGCGGAAGTTCATGGGAGCTTCCACCGCAGTCCTTGGGTTGTGGAATCTCCCCAGTCGGATCACAAGGGCAAACGAGGGCAGCGGAGGTGTGACGCCTCTTCCCGGAGGGACCGCTCAGACTGCTGCCCACACCTTCGGTTACAAGGGTGAGCACTTCCTTCTGGACGGGGAACCCTTCCTGCTCATATCAGGGGAAATGCACTATCCGCGCGTGCCACGGCCCTACTGGCGTGACCGCATGCGCAAGATGCGGGCGCTGGGCTTGAACACGCTCTGCACCTACGTCTTCTGGGACTTGCACGAGCCCGAGTTGGGCAAATTCGACTTTACCGGTAACCTGGATGTGGCCGCGTACTTGCGCACGGCGCAGGAAGAGGGGTTATGGGTGATGCTGCGGCCCGGTCCGTACATTTGCACAGAATGGGATTTTGGCGGTCTTCCCTCCTGGCTTTTTTCAACCTCGGACCTCAAGGTGCGGACGACCGACCCACGTTTCCTCAAGGCGGCGGCAAAATACTTGCAGCGGGTGGGAGAACAACTGGCGCCCCTGCAAATCACCCGCGGCGGCCCGATCATCATGGTGCAAGTGGAGAATGAGTACGGCTCTTTCGGCAACGATCATGATTATATGAACGCCATTCGGAGGATTATCCGCGACGCCGGCTTCGAGGTGACTCTCTACACCGCCGACGGGCCGGAAAAAGCGGACCTGGAAGGGGGAACGCTGCCGGACTTGCCTGTCGGGATAAACTTTGCGCAGGGAGATCCCGCAGCGGAGTTCGCCAAGTTTGCCAGGTTCAGGCAAGACGTCCCGCGCATGTGCACTGAGTATTGGGATGGCTGGTTTGACCACTGGGGAGAAGAGCATCATACCACTTCCCCGGAAGGAGCTGCGCGGGGGTTGGACTGGATGTTGTCTCGCGGCATTTCGGCCAATCTCTACATGGTTCACGGCGGCACATCCTGGGGTTTCATGAGCGGCGCGAACTTTGATGGAACCTATCAACCGGACATCTCCAGTTACGACTACGATGCGCCGCTGGACGAGGCAGGGCGGCCCACCAGGAAGTTCTTCCTGATACGCGAGGTGATCAAGAAATCCCTGCCCACCGGCACGCAATTGCCTGAACTGCCGGCCCCACTGCCGATGATTGAGATCCCACCCTTTGAGTTGAGGGAGGCAGCGGCGCTGCCTGGCCCTCTGGGCAAGCCAGTTCTTTCTGAACGGCCGAAAACCATGGAGGACCTGGGGCAGCAGTACGGATTCGTTCTTTACCGGAAGAGACTTGCGAAGCGAGTTAAAGCACTGCTTGAGATTAAAGGGGTCAGGGACTACGCAGTCGTCCTTCAAGGGGCTAGGCGGCTGGGCGTGCTGGATCGCCGTCTTAAGCAGGAATCATTGGAGGTGGAGCTGGAAGGTGGCGAACCGCTGGATATTCTCGTTGAGAACATGGGCCGCGTCAATTTCGGTCCACGTCTTGTGGATGACCGGAAGGGAATCGTCGGACAGGTTACGCTTGCCGGGTCGGAGTTGAGTGGATGGGAGATTTATCCTCTGCCGATGACGGACCTTTCCGCGTTGCACTTTTCGAACTCGAACCTGAAGGGACCAGCTTTCCTGCGGGGCCAGTTTGAATTGTCGTCCTTGGGCGACACTTTCCTGGACATGCGAGGGTGGGGAAAGGGATGTGTTTGGCTGAATGGGTACAACCTTGGCCGGTATTGGAAGATTGGGCCGCAACAATGCCTGTTCGTGCCCTCCCTGTGGCTAAGAAAGGGAATCAACCAAGTTATCGTGCTCGATCTCGAGCCGGCAGATCACCATACGCTTCAGGGCATCAAAGACCCGATATGGTCAGGAGGAATGTCGTAATCAACATTCCACAGCCTCATCGGACAAAGGGTTCACAGGTTCCGCTGGCCACCCAACCAGTAAGGCATAACTCAAGTGCATGCAACGAGGCAGAAGCTTGCCGGAAAACTGCCAAATCTCTCCGGGCGGATACAACTCTTGGCGCCAACTTGCAATCCAATCGCTGGGTGGCGAAGAAGAAGGGGAGCATGGGGATCATCGCCATCATGAGAGTGATATAATGAAGAAGGCTTGGCCACCAGGAGTAAATCTATGAGCAGATCGCGAATGCAAGTCATAGCGCTTCTCGCAATATTCTGCCTTGCCGCCCTCCCTGTGCGTGGCAGAGATGACAAGAAGGACGTCGACGAGATCGGGAACCGGAAAGTAGCGCACAAGAGCATAATTTCAGAGGAAAAAGAAATTGCGATCGGAAAGCAGTACTCCACTGAAATCGATCGTCAAGCAAAGTTGCTCAATGATCCTGTAATCAACGAGTATGTCAACAGAGTGGCGCAGAACGTGGTCCGGAACTCCGACCTCAAGATTCCCCTCACGGTGAAAGTGATCGACTCACCGGAGTTAAACGCCTTTGCCTTGCCCGGGGGATTCCTCTACGTCAATACCGGCTTGATTCTGGCTGCGGAAGAGGAAGATCAGGTGGCGGGAGTGATGGCGCATGAAATCGCCCACGTGGCCGCGCGCCACTGGGCGAGCCAAATGACCAAGATGACGCTGCTGCAGTATTCCATGCTCCCGGTCATGATCTTCGTTCCCATGTCCTATCCTGTATATATGGGGGTCATGGAAGCGATGAACTTCGGGGTGCCAATAGCCTTCCTGAAGTTCAACCGGGGCGCTGAGTCGGAGGCGGATTACCTGGGGATTCAATACATGTACAAGGCGGGGTACGACCCCAACTCCTACGTCGCATTCTTCGGCAAGGTCATGGAAGAGGAACGACGGGTCCCCGGAAGTATGCCCCAAGTTTTCATGGACCACCCACCCACGGGTGACCGCATAATCAAGAGCGAAGAAGAAATCAAACAGATTCTGCCCAAACGCGAGCAGTACCTCGTGTCAACGTCGGAATTTGACGATGTAAAAGCCCGGCTCCAACAGGTGATCAGCAACCGGAAGAAACTGAAGCCCGGCGACTCCGGAGGACCCACTCTGCGCAAGCGCGCGCCAACTGACCAGACAACCACTCAAACCCAACAGCCACCGCAGGGTACGAATACTAGTGGGGGCGACGACCAACCTCCCGTACTCAAGCGCCGGGATTAAAGCTTTCTATAGCCAGTTAACGTGAATGTCTGGGGAATCAGAAATGAGGCTGGGTTGGGGGGGGGGCGATCCCCAGCTTCCGCAGTTCTTCAGAATAGTATTTTCTGTACAGGATCTCCCATTCACCGCCGCCCTCCGGAATGGTTCGCTTTTGGGAGGCGATGCGGGCCTTGACGATCTGGTCGATCTTCTCTTCGTCGTGCATGAGATCCGTAAGGATCTTGACGACCTGCTGGCGGATCGTGTTGGGCTCCTCATATATTTCCACTTCGTCCAGAGCCTCGATGGCGGCCATGACTTGGTGCGAGACCTGAACGATTTTTTCATGACTCATCTTCATAGTCGAAAGACCCGCAACCTCAGAGAACAGCCTTGCGCTGGCGCACCAACTCCTTCTTGATGGCCTTAAAGGCGTCTTCGTAGCTGGCCCCCAGCTCTTTCATTTGGTTTCCGTGTTCTTCCAGGATTTTTCGCACTTCGTCGTTAATGCGGTCCTCAAGGCTCAACTCTTCAAACATCACCTGGTTTATAACCTCGGTGACGTATTCCGGCTGTTCATAAGTGATAAGCCCGTCGTCGGTAAGACGCTTCAGAACCCGCTTGGCCATGTAGGTGACGTACTCGCGCTGAAACTGCATAGAACCGGAAGCCCTCTCCTTGACGCTCGCGACACGCTAGTGTATATTTCAGAGGTTGCGGGTGTCAAGGTTCGCGTGTT
This sequence comes from Terriglobia bacterium, assembly GCA_049514855.1. GTDB lineage: Bacteria > Acidobacteriota > Terriglobia > UBA7540 > UBA7540 > CAVROP01. Next base: position 9,355 of record JBEKUR010000025.1, on the reverse strand, counting down.
GTGGCGAGCCCCTGGATTCGGATGCTCCAGGGCGGTTAGCTCAGTTGGTCAGAGCGTCTGCCTTACAAGCAGAAGGTCATCCGTTCGAGCCGGATACCGCCCACCAGAGGAATCGAGTCATTGGTTCATTGAGTCATTGTGCCATTGAACGACCTCGACAGGAGGGAAAGCACGCAATCAAGCTCTGCGGTTGGTTGATCCGGTCTTGCAATGAACCAATGGCTCGATGAGTCAATGAATCAATTTCGCTGGGGACGTAGTTCAGCTGGTTAGAACGCATGCCTGTCACGCATGAGGTCGCGGGTTCGAGTCCCGTCGTCCCCGCCAGCTTCCAAACGACCTGTGATGTTAATGCCTAGCCTACCCTCCCACGGCGATTCCGAGGGATTTCATTTTCCGGTAAAGATGGCTGCGCTCCAGGCCGAGAGCTTCGGCAGTGCGGGTGACGTTGCCCTGGTTTTCCTCCAGCTTGCGCAGGATGTAATCGCGCTCGTAAGCGGCGCGGGCTTCCTGCAGGGAGGAGAAACCGGTGACAGGGGTTTTGGTGGAATCGGAGCGCGGACGGTCGTGATAGAGGGAAGGGGGGAGGTGCCGGCGCTCGATTCTTTCGCCCTGGACCATGATGACCAGCCGCTCCACAAGGTTGCGCAGCTCGCGAACGTTGCCCGGCCAGCGGCAGCCTAGGATCACTTCCAGGGCCGATTCGGAAAAGTGCTTTGGCCGGCGGCCATAAGCGCGGGCGAATTCTGCCAGAAAATAGTTGGCGAGGGCAGGAATATCCTCCCCATGGTCGCGCAGCGGGGGAACAAAAAAGGGGATGACGTTGAGCCGGTAAAACAGGTCTTCCCGGAAGTTGCCCTTCTGGATTTCCTCATCGAGGTTTTTGTTGGTGGCGGCGATCACACGCACATCCACAGTGAGATTATTGCCCGAGCCTACGGGCGTGAAGCGCTGCTCCTCGATGACGCGCAAGACCTTGGATTGGGTGCGCAGGCTCATGTCGCCGACTTCGTCCAGGAACAGCGTGCCGCCGTGGGCCTGCTCGAACTTGCCCACCTTGTCTTCTACGGCCCCGGTGAAAGAGCCTTTCACGTGGCCGAACAACTCGCTTTCGATCAGTTCCTCGGGAATGGCGGCGCAGTTGACTTCCACGAAGGGTTGCTGGGCGCGGAGACTGAGAAGGTGCAAGGCATGCGCGACCAATTCTTTTCCAGTCCCACTTTCGCCAAAAATCAGGACGCGGCCGTTGGTGGGAGCCGCCAGAGCTAACTGCTGGCGTAGGGCCTTCATGGGGACGCTTTCACCAATGATGCGGTATTGGCCCTGCAATTCCTCACGCAACTGGCGGTTCTGTGTGGCCAGCGTTAATTGCTCGGCCGCGTGTTTCAACGTCAGGAGAGTCTTATCAATGGAAAGAGGCTTTTCAATAAAATCAAAGGCGCCCAATTTCGTGGAGCGCACCGCAGCGTCAATCGTTCCGTGGCCAGAAATCATGATCACGATGGGCGGGCTGTCGAGAGCCTGGATTTTCTCCAGCGCCTGGATGCCATCCATGCCGGGAAGCCAGATGTCCAGCAACATCACATCGCAAATGTGGTGGGCAAGAAAATCCAGACAGGCTTCGCCGCTTTCCACCGCGTCCACAACGTATCCTTCATCTTGCAGGACACCTGCGAGCGACTCGCGAATGCCGGGTTCATCATCGACAATCAGAACGGAATAACGCGCCATTTTGAATCCTGAATTATAAATTATGAATTCTGAATTGTCTCCCCCCACCTGCGATTTTGGTTTTTAGATTTTGGATTTTGGATTACCCCACCTGCTATCGACTGCCTACTGCCTTCTGCCTACTGTTCGCCTGCGGGGACGGGAGGCTCGACAGGGGCGCGCTCCACAGGCAGTTCAATGATGAACTTGGTGCCTGTGGGTTGATTTTCCTCCACCCGGATTATCCCCTTTTGTTCGGCGACGATTCGGCTGACGATGGCCAAACCCAAGCCCGTGCCGCGATGCTTGGTGGAGAAAAAGGGAAGGAACAGTTTTTCTTTGTCCTCCGGGGCGATGCCCGGGCCGCTGTCCGCCACGGTGATTTCCGCGACATCGTGCTCCGCATCGAGCGCGGTTCGAACCCAGATTTCCTTCTGCAGCGCCTGTTCGAGGGCCTCGGCGGCGTTGTCAATCAGGTTGGCCACAGCGCGTTTCATCTGTTCAGGATCGACCGAGGCGAGCGGCAAATTGGGGGACAAATCCCGATGGATTTCAATCCCGCTCAGGCGGCCATCGAAGATCTTCAAGGCGTTTTCGACAATTTCGTTCAGGCTGGAGGGAAGAGGTTTGGGGGCGGGAAAACGCGCGAAGGCCGAGAATTCATCCACCAGTGATTTCAGTGTGGCCACTTCGCGGCCCACCAACGAGGCGCTCTCGGAGACGACGCGCAGCAGGTCCGGCGGAAGCGCCCCCGCGCGCTCGATGAGTCGCCTGATCCGCTCCGTGGAAAGTTGAATAGGAGTGAGGGGGTTCTTGATCTCGTGCGCGACGCGCTGCGCAACTTCCTGCCAGGCCGCGGCCTTTTGAGCCTGTACAAGCTCGGTCAAATCCTCAAGAACAAGCACGGACCCAATTTTGCCGTGACGAGCACGGACTGAAGACACCGTCAGGGAGGTGAAGGCGCGCCGCCCGCCGAGATCGAGTTCCAGTTGCCGCGAGGCCACACCTTGGCGCGTGGCGCGGCGAAAAAGGCGGGCCACGTCGCGGGCATCCTCGGGGGTGAAAAGATCGGCCAAGGTTCGGACGGCTCCCATATCGTCGCGGCCAAACATGCGTTTTGCCATCTTGTTCACGCTGGTGATCTGGCCCTGGGGGTCGAAGGAGATGACGCCGGTAGGGATGTTCTCGAGAATGGCTTCAATGGTGTTGCCGCGCTCCTCCAACTGGCGGTTGACTCCCTGGAGTTCCTTGGCGGCCTGCTCGATGGCCAGACGGTTCTCCTGAAGTTGCCGGGTCATGGCGTTGAAGGAATGGATCAATACTCCCAGTTCGTCGTCAGCGCGCGTGGATACCTGGAAGCCGAGATTGCCTCTGGACACCTCTTGCGTAGCCTCGGCCAGGGCCTGGATGGGAACTGTGACCTGCTTGGCGAGGAACAAAGCAAACCAGGTGGCGATAAATAGAATCAACAGGGTCAGCAACCAAAGCATGGAAAGGTAGGTGCGCTTGACGGCCCGCCGCTCGCTGCTGAGCTGAGCGTATTTTTGCGCCTCACGCTGAATCTCCTGAGAGATGAGCATCAGTTTCAGGGGGAGGCGGGTGACGCCAACCACCGTTCCCCTGACTCCCCCGGCAGAATCAAGGAGCGGTTGTGCGGAGACGAACATCTCGAAATCACCAGAGCGCCAGTTGCCGGAAAGACCTGCCGGCGGGACCCGGCCGCTGGACAATTGGGGATACAACCTGGCAACTTCGGAGGGGTCAGGAAAGGGGTCGCCGGCATGGGCAAGGAGCCTGCCCTGGCGGTCGAAGCACATCGCCGACTCGAGGTCAAGATCCGCCACTTCGCGCTCGAGAAGGCGCAGGATTTCTTCGTTGTGGGAGGCGGCCAGGGCCCGAACCAGAGTTCCGCTGCTTGCTAAGTGGTGGGTGATGTGCGAGGAGCGGCTTTGCGCCTGGGATTGCAGTTGCTGGACTATTTCCTGCGAGTCGGCGCGGATCAGGTCAAAGGGAATCCCAAACCAGCGGTCGATGGTCCGGTTCAGCAGGCCATAGGCGAAGGCAAAGAGAAAACAGACCGGCACCAGGGAAAGCCCCAGGAAGGCAACCACCATGGTGGTTTTGAACCTGGCGCCCAGTCGTTGCTGCCTGCGCTCGATGTACAACTTGAGCAGAATGCGCAGGAGGATCAAGGCAAATATGACGAAGGCCAGAAAGATGACCGCAGAAAGCGAGAGCAGCAGGAGTGTTTCCTCAGGGCTGCTGGGACGGATGAAGGAGAGGTTCAAGGAGGCTTGGCTCCAGCCCAGGAAGAACAGAGCGGGCACCAGCACCAGCAAGAAAATCAAGGCAATCTTGCGACGATCGATGGGATCTTCACCCATATCCGACCTTAGGCAGGCTGAAGTTCCTGCCGGGAGCAGGTTCCCGCCGGGGCTTGCACCAGCCGTTGAGCAGCGCCTCCCTCGGGCAGGAATTCCTCCAGCGGGCACCCCGCGCACTTCGGGGATTGGGGCTTGCAGTGCTTCTTTCCCACCTCGACCAGGAGCGCATGGAATTCGTTAAAAAGCGAGGTATCGGGCGGTAGATGCGCGTGCAGAAACTCCTGGGTTTGATTGTAGTCCGCGGCGTCAGAGACGAATCCATGCCTTGCCAATACGCGCCGGGTGTAAGCATCCGCCACGAAGAGGGGACGCTCGACGGCATAGAGGATGATGGCGTCAACCGTTTCCGGCCCAAGACCCCGGAGGTCCAACAGTCGGCGCCGGAGTTCATCCGTCGGCAGAGAGAATAGCCTATCCAACGAGCCAGCGTGCTCCCGCGCAAGCCAGTCAACAAAATCTCGGATGGTTCGAGCTTTCTGCCGGTAAAAGCCCGCGGGCCGCACACACGCCTCCAGACCGGAAAGGCAGGCGCGCCGTAAGGCCTGCCAGCTTAGCAGGCCGGATTTGCGAAGATTGCGCAAAGCCAGAGTGGCGTTGTGCCACGTGGTGTTCTGGGTGAGGATGGCCCCCAGAATGACCTCCAGACGCGTCCGGGCGGGCCACCACTGTTGTGGTCCGAAGCGGGCGCGCAGGACAGAGTAATAGCGGGGCAACAACTCGCCCGCGGGAATCCCCGGCGGCTTTACCACCCGTTGCATATCCCAGAAACTTATACCCGCCTAAGAGCAAAGTCAAGAAACCCCGGCGGCCGAAGGGGAAACCTGGAGATGCCAGAGGCGCAACCCAGACAATACCATGATTGATTGCAGGGTGAACTCCTGTAGTGCCCGGGCCTGAGATGGCAAGCCTTGCGCATAGTACGAAGGTACACTTGCCGGGTAATCATGTTTGATCATAACCTTGACAAGACTACGGGAGTTTTTTTGGGATGCGATTTCTTACGTGAATGCAAAAGACTTGCGGTGACCACAGGCAGTGGTGTAACAATGCCCATTGATGGCGCTTCATCCAAAGTCAGGTGAGGGTTGGGGGAATGGCGAAGCTTGGTGAAATCCTTCTAAAAGAGAACCTCATCACCCCCGATCAACTCAAGCAGGCTCTCGAAGACCAAAAGGCGAACGGAGGGCGGCTTGGTAACTCGCTGGTGAGACTCGGCTTCATGAGTGATGATGAGGTCATGTCGGTCCTTTCTCGCCAATACGGTGTCCCGTCAATTAATCTGGACTATTTTGAAGTTGATCCGGGCGTCATCAAGTTGATCCCCATGGATACAGCGCTGAAGTTTCAAGTGCTGCCGCTGAGCCGAGTGGGATCATCCTTGACGTTGGCTATGGTTGACCCGACCAACGTTTTTGCCATGGACGACATCAAGTTTATGACGGGCTTCAACATTGAGCCTGTGGTGGCGTCGGAAACGGCCATTGCCGAGGCTATAAGGAAGAATTACGGGAGCATCGAGGAGCAGGAACGGAAGAGAGAACTGGAAGAAATCGTCAGCTTCATCGACGAGGGGCAACATGAGGCGGTTGAGCTAGAGGCGGAGGATGAAGCGGCATTAAACCTGGAGGAACTCGAAAAGGCCGCGGAGGAAGCGCCCGTCATCAAGCTCGTGAACTATTTCCTGACCGATGCCGTGAAGCGGCGAGCCAGCGACATTCACATGGAACCGTACGAGAAGGAATACCGTGTTCGGTACCGGATTGATGGCGTCCTGCAGACCATCATGAACCCGCCCAATAAGCTCCGCGACGCGATCATCAGCCGCGTCAAGATCATGTCCAAGCTGGATATTTCCGAAAAGCGGCTTCCGCAGGATGGCCGCATCATGATCAAAATGATGAGGGATGGGAAGAAGAAGGCACTCGATTTTCGCGTTTCGGTTCTTCCCACCCTGCACGGGGAAAAGATTGTCTTGCGGCTGCTCGATAAAGAGAACCTGCATCTGGACATGACCAAGCTGGGGTTCGAACCGGAATCCCTGGCAAAGTTCCAGAAGGCCATATTCAAGCCTTATGGAATGGTTTTGGTCACCGGTCCAACGGGCAGCGGCAAGACCAACACCCTTTATTCCTCCATTGCCCAGTTGAACAGCCCTGATACTAATATCCTGACCGCTGAAGATCCGGTGGAATTCCAGATGCATGGGGTCAACCAGGTTCAGATGAAAGAGCAGATCGGCCTGAACTTTGCTACGGCCTTGCGGTCGTTCCTCCGCCAGGATCCCAATATCATTCTGGTGGGAGAGATCCGCGACTTCGAGACGGCGGAAATAGCCATCAAGGCGGCGCTTACAGGCCACCTGGTTCTTTCAACAGTTCATACCAACGACGCCCCTTCAACCATATCGCGCTTGATGAACATGGGGATCGAGCCTTTCCTGGTGGCGACCTCAGTGAATCTTATCTGCGCGCAACGCCTCGTGCGCCGCCTCTGTGCGGAGTGCAAGATACAGGATAAGGTCTCCCCGCAGGTTTTGATGGACGCCGGCTATACGCCGGATGAGGCCCGTACCGTCAAAGTCTGGAAGCGGCAGGGCTGCCAAACCTGTAGCAGCAAGGGCTACAAGGGCCGTGTGGGTCTGTATGAAGTGGTGGAAATCACCGACGAGCTGCGCGAACTGATCCTTGTAGGGGCTTCGGCGCTTGAACTCAGGAAGAAGGCCATCGAGCAGGGTATGATGACCCTTCGCCGCAGCGGGCTGATCAAAGCCGCCGCTGGGATGACAACTCTTGAAGAAGTGATTCGGGAGAGCGTTCTATAGGTCGACTTCGCCAATCGGGGGTCTTCTGGAGGGGGCGGGGAGAGCGAATTTATGCCAGTTCCGAGCCTTAGCGATCTTTTGAAGCGGATGGTTGATATGGGAGGTTCCGACCTGCATATTACCACGAACTCCCCTCCCAGAATTCGCCTTCATGGCGAGCTGAAACCGCTTGAAAGTGTGCCACCTCTCGGTCCGGCGGATACCAAGCAACTGGCCTACAGCGTCCTGACCGACGCCCAAAAGCACCGTTTTGAAGAGAATCTTGAGCTCGACTTCTCCTTTGGGATCAAGAATATGGCGAGATTCCGGGGCAATCTGTTCAATCAGCGTGGCGCCGTGGCCGGAGTATTCCGGACGATCCCTTTTGAAATCAAGACATTTGAACAGTTGCGGTTGCCTCCCCTGCTGGGGAATCTCTGTGAGAAGCCACGCGGGTTGGTCCTGGTGACTGGGCCGACAGGGAGCGGGAAGTCAACCACCCTGGCGACCATGCTCGACCTGATCAACCAGACACGCTACGAGCACATGCTCACCATCGAAGATCCTATCGAGTTTGTCCATTCCCACAAAAAGTGCCTGGTGAACCAGCGCGAGGTTCACGCGGACACCCATTCCTTTGCGAATGCGTTGCGTGCCGCGCTCCGCGAAGACCCTGACATTGTGCTGATCGGTGAAATGCGTGATCTGGAAACCATCGAGTCAGCGCTCCGAATAGCAGAGACCGGGCATCTTACCTTTGCGACATTGCACACCAACTCTGCTTCTTCCACCATTAACCGCATTATTGATGTCTTCCCTTCGCACCAGCAGGCGCAGATTCGCGCTCAACTCTCGATGGTGCTGGAAGGCATTCTGTGCCAAGCGCTTCTGCCCAGGGCGGACGCGAGGGGCCGAATCTTGGCGGCGGAGATTCTGATTCCAAACCCCGCCATCCGGAACCTCATTCGGGAAGACAAGGTTCACCAGATTTATTCTGCCATGCAGTTGGGGCAAGAAAAGTTCGGCATGCAGACTTTCAATCAGGCGCTTTATTCTCTATACTCGCAAAGGCTGATTACCCTGGATACAGCCTTGTCGCGTTCGAGCAACATGGACGAACTCCAGGCTATGATCGACCGTGGCAACGCCGCAGGCGGAGTAGGGCAACAACCGCTGGCCGCCCATGGTCCCAACCGCAAGTAGTGGCGGTGGCCAATACTGGACCCGCAAGAATTGCTTGCCGCGGTCCTCAAGCGTGAGGGCAGTGCAAGGAAGCGTGAGGTGGACTGATGCCGCAGTTTGAATATCGAGGAACGTCACGTACAGGCACACTGGTCAGCGGGGTGAGGGCGGCGCCGACCCGCGAGGCCCTGGATGCAACGCTGCGCCGGGAGCAGATCACACCGGCCCGCATCGTGGCGAAGCGCGAGGCCGCCATCCCCAAACCGAAAGTGCGGGGGAAAGTGAGCGCCAAAGAACTAGCGATTTTCACCCGCCAGTTCTCGGTCATGATTGATGCCGGTCTTCCGCTGGTTCAGTGCCTTGAAATCCTCTCCGGCCAACAGGAGAACAAAGCTTTTGCCAAGGCGCTGGCCGGGGTTCGCAGGACGGTTGAAGGCGGCTCGACTCTCGCCAACGCGCTGCGCGAATATCCCAAGATATTTGACGATCTCTATACCAACATGGTCGAGGCGGGCGAGGCCGGGGGTATTCTGGACGGCGTTCTGCAGCGACTCTCCGGGCATATTGAAAAAGCCGTCAAGTTGCGCAGGGCGGTGACGTCAGCCTTGATATATCCCTCGGCCGTAGTGCTAATCGCGGGGGGCGTGATCTTCCTCCTCTTGTGGAAGGTCGTACCCATTTTTGCCACCCTTTTCGCCGGTCTGGGTGTGGACTTGCCTTTGCCGACCCGCATAGTTATTGGTCTCAGCCACGCCATTGCAAGCTTTGCTTTGCCCTTTCTGGTTCTGCTGGGCCTGGGCGGATACGGCCTGAAGTTTTACGCCGGCACGCCCCAGGGACGCATGGTCATTGATACTCTCATCCTCAAGCTTCCCATCCTGGGCGACCTGATGCGCAAGATCGCCGTGGCGATGTTTACTCGTACGCTGGGTACCCTGATTACGAGCGGCGTTCCAATGCTGGAGGCCATGGATATTACAGCGCGCACGGCGGGCAATGCGGTGGTTGAAAAGGCCGTCCTGGAGGTTCGGAAGGCCATCGAAACAGGCCGCACCATCGTGGATCCCCTGCGCGAAACCGGCGTTTTCCCCAACATCGTGGTGCAGATGATCGGGGTGGGCGAGCAGACCGGATCACTGGACGCCATGCTCCAGAAGATTGCCGACTTCTACGAAGATGAGGTGGATGCGGCAGTCGGCGATCTCTTAACGGCGATGGAACCGATGATCATTCTTTTCCTGGGTGTGGTCGTCGGAGGGGTGGTAATTTCGATGTATCT
>JBEKUR010000024.1:0-47563 GCA_049514855.1 Terriglobia bacterium | reverse complement strand
CCAGTTAGTCCACCAGTTCCCAAATGGCGCGCACCAAGTGATCCGGGCCCACTAGTTTCTCCACGTCGACCGCGTGCCACAGCAACTGGTTACGGTTCACTGGCTGCAAGCGCGGCGGTCGCTGCGGCTCGGACTCGCTCGGGAGCGCCTGCGGCTCCCGCGGCAACTCCGCCTCTGCCCACATCGCTGGCTGACGGCTCTCGATCACATCACTCATGGTGCCTCCTCCGGGTTGGGGATGAATCCGCACGTCGGGCAGCGCGTTTCAAGGTCAGGGTGTACTTGTCTTCCACCACCCAGTCGAGGATCTCGCCTTTTTCGATCTCCATCGCCCGTGCCAAGGGGGCGGGACAGATCAGGTAGTACTGGCGGGTGCCATTGGCCCGCTCGATCACTTGCACCGTGGATTGATATGCCATGCGATCTATCGTATACTAGCGTTATCACAAGTCAAGAACTATTTTTAATTTTTTCACACCTTCCAAGCCCTGGGAAACCAAGCCCCAGCGCCGGTCAAGCCCCGGAAGGGGCGGCAGAACCGGGGAGAGTTCCCGCGTCGAAACCTTTTCTTCCGCCCCGCTGGGGCTCCCGCGAACCAGAGGGCCTTCTGGACCCAGGGCTGGCGCCCTGGGCTATCCCGCGAGGCGGGATCGGCCCTCCGGGCCTTTGCCGTTGCGTACCAGTACGTTCAGAAGCGTGCAACAAATCAAGAAAAATGCCCTAACCTCCACTTCTACGTCGCGCGCCCCCGACCGGACGATTGCATTCAGAGGCGCTTGGCTGTATGTTATCGGGCGGTCGAAAATTGAGAGGGGAGATTCCGGTTTACTTGGCTTGCGCCCCCCAAGACATCGGATTTTTCAAGGGCTGGTAATCCCTCCATCGCGCCACCTGGCGTGGCTTGTTGGATTGAACCAGGGATTCGACATGTATCATCGCTACCACCTTGAGACGAGCCCCGCGCCCGAAATCGCGCCTTTCCCGAATCGCACACGGGTGAAAGTCAGCAAGCGTGGCTTGGCCATGCACCTGCTCAAAGAGCTGGTCCGCCATCGCCGAAACCTGGAAGTTGCACTGAGTCGGCCCTGCGTGTACGGCGTCTTCTCCGGGCCAGTGGGGGGATTCGCGCCTCGGAGCAACTCGTGTGTGGGATGCCTGCGCTGCACAATTGAGTATGCCGAGATGGCCCAGGTACTCCTTAATCCGGAACACCAGCATCTGGGCGACTCGTACTTCACTCCGGACCATGTTGACACGACTTGCTATGAAGCACGCACCGGGAGGGTACCCGTAAAAGGCGCCGGCTACCGAGGCCCCTTCGGAGGCGAAGGCTGGGACGGCATGTGGACCGACATGTCGGAGATCGTACGTCCCACACGCGACGGGATTCACGGCCGGGAGTTCATTTCAACAAGCGTGGATATTGGTCAGAAGCCACCCTTCCTTACTCTTGATGAACATGGGGTAACGACGGGGGAAAGCGTGCAGACTTTTTCCATTCCAATTCCGGTTTTCTTCGATGTGCCGCCGGCATCTATCCACTCCCGCAAATTCCTCGAGATCCTTGTGGAAGCAGCGCAAGAGGCAGGGACGCTGCTCGTCTTGCCGGCCAAGGTGCTCAGCAAATTCGCGTTTCAGGGACAGCAGATTGTTCCGCTTCTGGGCCGCGAGGACGCACACACCCTCCCGAAGCTCCGCTTCACGCCACGCATGATAGAGCTGGAGAGCGGGAACGAAGGGTTGCTAAAAGAAACTCGGGCTCGCTTCCCCGAGGCCACGATCTGCTTGCGCTACGAACTTGCCTCGAAGGAGGAGCTATTAAGGCACTATCGCTCGGGGTTCCGAGTGTTCCACCTGGTGGCCAATTATCATGGCCGGGGACGGAACGGGCGGTTCGTGCTGGAGCTCATCCGGGAGGCGCACAAAACCTTTGTCGAGGCCTCGTGCCGGGACGAGGTGACGCTGCTGGGGAGCGGCGGGATCATCGCCGCCGAGCACGTTCCCAAAGCCATTATCTGGGGTCTGGATGCCGTCGCCCTTGACACACCCCTTTTGGCGGCCCTACAGGCGCAGTTTGTGGAGGAGTGCGCCGACCGGGAGAAAAGCCGCTTCAAGCTACCCAGAAGGCTCGCCGTCGACTGGGGCATCCAGCGCCTCAAGAACTTCCTGACTTCTTGGCGCGACCAATTGCTCGAAGTGCTGGGGGCGATGGGCTTGCGGGAAGTCCGCCGGCTCCGCGGTGAGATGGGGCGTGCAATGTTCCAGAAGGAGCTGGAGCGCGAAGCGTTTTCCGGGATCGAAGGCTATGGCAGTGGGTCAATTTGATGCTGTAGCGGCGAGTTTATCCGTCAACTGACGGACCAAATGGCGGCGTAAAGCATGAAGATACTGTAGCGGCGAGTTTAGCCCGCTCCAAGAACATGACTGGGCGGTGATCCATCCCTTCCTGGAAGAAAATGAGCGGCTGTTTGGAATTCCCGTGGCTTGGCTGCTCGAGGTCGATGGAAAGCCTTCGCTTCCCGCCCAGGTGTACCGGAAAATTCATCCTCGGGCGATCAGCGCGCTTCAACCCGAGGAGGCCTGGGTGAAGATGCACGTGTGAGCCTGTGCCGGCGCGAGGTGTTGTCGATCCCCTCGGCTAACTGTTAACCGCAAGCTGCCGACTCCTTTTGACCGAAGGGTTTACAATTCAAACTCCATAGCCGCCGCGTCCGCAGCAACCGCCAGCGGCTTCTTTCTAGTCTCCTTATCGAAAATGCCTCGGTCCAGCATCCTGCCCCCTCCCGACATTTCTCCGCCGAGGCATTTCCGATCATGGCTAGCGACTACACATCACTTTGCACAACTGAGCAGCCATTTTGGGTGTAGTATCAGCATGTTGCTGGCACGGCGGCGCTCGTTCCTCCTGGCCGGCGGGGAGGAAATGGCTTGCCTCGCGCGCTGCGTGCGGCTGAAGGAGCAGGTGGAGTTGTGCTCAGCGCCGGACGCCCGCTGGATTCCCTTCACCGCCGAGGAGCGGATCGACGCCCGGTGGAGCGGGCTCGTGTGGGAGGCGCGCCGACGCTGTCGCCAAGGTCTTGACGACGAAATACAACATCGCCGCCTCGCGGCTCGGCGCCCAGGGCGTCGGCCCGCTGGCCCCCGTGGCGTCGAACGACAGCGAGGACGGCCGCACCAAGAATCGCCGCGTCGAGCTGGTCAAGCAATAGACACGCGGCGGCGGTGGTCACGCGGGGGATGCTAGATCTCTGCGCAGACGAGGAGGTCGATTCCCGGCGTTCGCCGCTTCCAGCTCAATCACTCATTCTAGGAGGAGCCCATGACAACTTTCATTCGCACCGTATTCGTAGCCTGTTTATTGCTAGGCCTATCCGCACCCTTCGCGGCGGCCCAGAACGAAGACGTGGAGGGAAGCAAGGACCATCCCTTGATTTCGCGATATCCCGGCTCGGTTATCAAGAACTATCTCACCAAAGAGTTCGATGAGCTCACGCTTCCGCTCGGCAAGCTGACTAGCGCGAATAATTTTACCAAGAGCCAGCGTCTGGAAGGGAAGGTCACCCGCATCGTTTACGTGGCGCCCGAGGGACGCTCGGTGCTGGAGGTCTTTCGCAACTATCAAGGCGCGCTCAAGAAGGCCGGGTTCCAGACGCTCTTTACTTGCGGCCCGCAGGATTGCGCCGGGTCGGGGAGCTCGAGTCCAAGGGTGTACGGTACGGGCGACTACGACGATTACTGGGGACCCGACCACGGGATTCGATACGTTTCGGCGAAGCTCGCGCGGCCGGAGGGCGACGTTTATGTGAGCTTGCTGATTGACGACCAGGGCGGGAATTTTCGACCCAATGTCGAGCTCTACGTCATCGAAATGAAGCCCATGGAGTCGGATCTCATCACGGTGGACGCCGCGTCGCTGGCCAACGACATCAACCGCACCGGCCACGCTTCGGTTTACGGGATCTACTTTGATACGGGCAAAGCAGACGTCAAGCCCGAGTCGGACGCGACGCTGAAAGAGGTCGCCAAGCTGCTTCAAGGCGACCCCAAGCTGAAGCTCTATGTCGTAGGCCATACCGACAACGTCGGAACGCTGGCCAGCAACATGGATTTGTCCAAGCGCCGCGGGGATGCGGTGGTAAAGGTGCTGGCCGCCAAATACCAAATTGCAGCGGCGCGACTCAGCGCCCAGGGCGATGGCCCAACGGCTCCTGTCGCTTCGAACGACAGCGAGGACGGCCGCGCCAAAAACCGCCGCGTCGAGCTGGTGAAGCAGTAAGGCATTGCACCAGGCGTTGGGGCTGGTTCGGGAAGCAAATGCTTCTGGTCCACAAAGTGGTGAAATTGGATCTGTATCTGTTGCTAACTGCCAACACGATTCCGGGCGTATCGTCACACGGAAGCTATTCTCGGGGCTGCTCGCAGCGCCTGCCACCAATCTGAAAGTGTCCGTGTTCGCCACTCGGCCAGGACTTCGGATTGACCTTGCGGATTCGTCGCTAAACACAAGGCGACTACCGGGGAGCTATTTCCTCGAACGCCGTTCCTGGGGATCTGAGATTGAGGGCCATTTCTCAGGTTTGCCCACTTGCCGTCCAGATATCTAGGGGGCCAACGAAGAACGTTTCCCTGCTGTCGTTCTGAGTCCTTCGCTGTCATTCTGATCCCGCCCTGCGGGAGAAGAATCTCGCCCTGCGCGTTTTCATGAACACAGGAGATTCTTCGTTCGGCCATGGCCGACGGCTCCTCAGAATGACGGTCCGGAAGGGTTTTTCCGCAGCTTCCTGGGCCGGCCAAAGCTCTTTTGGGAGGATCTATTGTGGCATTCCGGGTGACAAAGTGGGGCCTCGCAATGTCCAAGGATGAGGAAATAACTGGCCCCGGTGCGCGAGATTTTGCACTTGCATCGCAGGTTGGGTGGGAGTCTAATTGAGCCATTCTGGTCGCCAGCCCGAGGATCTCCGGAAGGCTAGGCGTCATGAACAATTTCCCCTCCTGTTTTAGGAGGGGGCCAGCCCTGCACCAGGCGGTACAGGGCCAGGGGGTGGTAAACCCGCGAATCGTCGATCACCGTTGGGGCTGTTCGCTGGCGAGCCGACTCCGAGGCTCTACGACCGCTTGGCAGAAGTCCTGCGCATTCGGCATTGGCGTTTTCTCGTTATGCCGACGGGAAAGGGTTTTATGCAGGTCGGCCTCAACAAGAGTTAGGCGGCCAACTTCGATGCTGACCGTTGGCCGTGGAAAAAAGATATGGAGCGTGAAATTGCCCGCGTGATTGCGCGGAGGCTGGCTGAGCGCATGGCCCCGTCCGACTGGTCGCTGGACGAACTGCAAGAGCTGCAGGAGCGGCTATCCCAGGGCTTGGCTGAGGTCATCAAAGAGCGACTCGGTAAGCCGATCCTCCCAAAGCGCGGCGAGTCTCTGGCCGTGTCCGTCTTGACGCCCAAGACCGCAGCTCTCGCATTCGATAGAGTGTACCGAATACCGATCATTGCGCCAGAACCTGTTCCTGAGAAGGTCGGTTTTTATTGTGCGACACCGCCAGAAATGGGCCTATGGGCGGCTGGCCTCGCGACCTTGGCGGCCGAGGAGGTGGGAATTGAAATAGTGCGGAGGGACATCGGTGAGAAGAGCGCGGCGGAGGAGGAGGAGAAGAGTCTCCGGTTCCTGGTTTCTCAATTCAGCAAGGACCTTGGGGTAGCGCCGACACTCTTCTACCACGCGGCAGCGAGCTGTCAACGAGAGTTCCCGACCGGGAGTCGTCGGGTGCTCGCTGCGTCGATCTCACAAATCGCAATGGTTGACGAAAAGCAACTCACCTGGGAGCAAGCACTCGAGTTTCGAAAGGATATGGACGTTCGGAACAAGTACCGAAGGGTTGTCCGCTGGATCGACGACGAGTTGAGGTCGAAGTCGCCGGAAGAAGTCAGAGATCTGATTGCTCTCAGGCTCGACGACTACGAATGGGCACTAAGGAAGCATGGGATGAAGGCTGCGATCGGCGCGCTCTCTTGCCTGCTGGACCCCAAGTTCCTGGGAGCAACGTCGGCAACAGTCGCTGCAACTGGGCTGATCGCTGGCGGCGCTTGGGCCGCGTTAGCCGCAGCCACCGTGGCGGTTGGTCGGGCCGTCTTGAGCTTTGGTACTACGTACATTGATAGTCTCGACGAACGCCGTCGTAATAACTACGAAGTGGCGTACGTTCACGAGGTCCGCAAGGAGCTTGGGTAGCGGCCGCGGGTGGCGCAGACCCGCCGCGGCGGGTCTGCGTTATGAGATTCAGGGCATCGGATCCATTGCGAGGAGGAAGGGATCTTGCCGGTAGCCGAACCGGAGGCTCGACCACGGGCACGGGTCAGGAGGGGAAACGCGGCGGCGGTCGAAAGGGCGGGCGCGGCGACAGGCGCGGGTGGTAAGGTAATGAAGATGGTTGAGCCCGTAGAAATGCCGTTGCCGTCCCATCCTCACGCTTTACTGCGCCACGACATTGGTGCGCCGCAGACATCAAACCGCGATGTCTGCGCCACCCGCGCCTCCCAAAGATTTGCTTTCTAATCTCGTTGTAGCAATCCCCGCATTAATTGTGGCTTTCTTTGGCACAGGTTATATCCTCAGCGGTAGCTCCCTGCCGAGTGAGGTCTGGAAACGGGTTATAATTACGGCATTCGCTTAGCCTGTCTTTCTTGAAATCTGGCTTTGGCTCACGAAACGCTAGAGCCGTAGAGAGTGAAATCGGCTTGTAAGGGAGTGTGGTCTGTAAATAGCGAGGTCACTCTAACTCACTGCGGCTGAGATTCCATGAATTCTAGTTCCAATGAATTACTTCCAACTGCGGCGGTCCAGGTCTCTCCAAGATTAGCAAGCCTATGGTTGATCCATTCGAGGGGTGGCCATTCTATCCCTGCGACAAGAGTTGGGCGAAAATCCCGATTGGAAAGAATGTATTCAATTCTCAGTGCATTAAGAATTTTATATCGCCTCTGATATTCTGAATCCGGTATCACTTTTATGGTGCTAGTTGATTTCCCACTTTTGAGGTCTTCGCCTAACCCTACAAAGAAATGCTGCGGTGCCGCAGCATGAAGATTTTGCAATTGTGCCGAAATTTTCGATATTCTCGTGGCTATATCCCGTTGAGGTTGTGATACCCGATAAGCAGAAAGGCCAATCAATACCAGCCCAGGCAAACCCACCAGAACAAACAGAAATGCAACTTTTTTCTTGCCGTGTTCTAAAAAGATATGCACCGCATACCACGCCAGAACGAGATTAATCACTCCCTGAGCTAGAGCGAGAGCTATATCCACCATAGCGCAAGGCTACACCGATATATGCCTTGCGTCAATCGGCGGGTGGCGGAGACATCGTTTTGGGATGCCTGGGTTATGAGATTCAGGGAATCGGATCCATTGCGAGGAGTAAGGGGTCTTGCCGGTAGTCGAACCGGAAGCTCGGCCACGGCCACGGGTCAGGAGAGGAAACGAGGCGGTGGTCGAAAGGGCGGGCGCAGCGGTTAAGAGCAGTGACAAGTGGCGAGTGCTGAAAAACAGTGACGAGTGACGAGCAAGGCGCTGCAAAAACGAATCTTTGAAATCTGCAAGGTTGGCGTCGGATTGGGCAGGTCGGTCCCGCCTTGCCGGCATGTGATTATGGATGATCGCCCCTGCTCGGCTGGATTTCGCCTGGGAAACGCCCTATTTGTCGAAGTGCACCCCCCCCTCCCCTGATACCACTTTCGGGTCTGTCATGCTGATCACCAAAAGATACCACGGTGACCTGAGCTTGAGTCGACAGGGTAGCTGGCGTATGATTCTGCGGAAAGATAAAGTTGAATGTGATCATCAACATGAACGCCAAAGAGATCAAGGAGGTTTTTGATGAGGTCTACAATGTGGAGTCGACGGTCATTTCTGCGTGCGGCCGGAGTCGCCGGGACGGTCGCGTCCGCGGCCAGAGGGATGGCTCTCGCCCGCGTCCTGGAAGCTGGCCAGACGGTCGCAAATATGTCACCCGAGGAGGTCGCGCAAAACGAGTTCTACTGGCGAGAGATCCAGATGGACTTCAAGCTGGACCGCACGCTGATCAACCTGAATAACGGCTTTACCTGCCCGACGCCCCGGGTCGCGCTGGAATCGGAATGGCGCTACATGGACATGATCAACATGGCGCCCATTTTTTATCAAGGCCCCATAGCCGATCGCATCCAGACGATCCGCTTGCGCATGGCCGCGGAGTTCGGATGTGACCCGGAGGAGGTGGCCCTGACACGCGGCGCCAGCGAGTCGCTGCAAATCGCGCAGAACGGGATCGACCTTAAGGCCGGGGATGAAGTGCTCACGACCGAGCAGGACTACCCCCGCATGCTGACGACGTGGGACCAGCGCATGCGGCGCGAAAACATCAAAGTGACGCGCCTTCAATTCCCTGTCCCGACGACGGGGGACGACCTTTACGAGCGGTTCGAGAAGGCCATCACGCCGAAAACAAAGGTTTTCCATTTCTGCCACATGACCAACTTGACGGCCCAGATGTTTCCGGTGGCGCGGCTCTCCCGCCTGGCCCGCTCAAGGGGGATCGTTACCATCGTCGACGGCGCCCACGCTCTCGGGCAATTCCCGTTCAAGCTGAGGGAGCTCGAGTGCGACGCCTATGGCGTCAGCCTGCACAAATGGCTGCTGGCGCCGATCGGCAACGGCTGCCTGTACGTTCGAAAAGAGATGATCCCGAGATTCTGGCCCCTGCAGGCAGCCCCCGAACAGCAGGACGATGACATCCGAAAGTTCGAGGCCATCGGGACACACCCTTGGGCCATCCGCGCGGCGCTAGGTGAAGCTCTGGCTTACCACCAAGCCATTGGCGGGGCACGCAAGGCGGCCCGGTTGCGGTATCTAACCCTGCGCTGGGCCAACGCCCTCAAGGGTCATCCGCGCATCAAGATACTGACGGATCTCAGCGAGCCCGCTCAGGCGTGGGCAGTAGCGGCGGTCGACATCGACGGGATCGATGTCCGGGACCTCGCGAAATTTCTGATGGACAAGTACCGGATCATCGTCGTCCCGCTCGTCGGCGGGGCCCCGCCGAACCAGGTTTTTGATTATCAGGCTCTCCGGGTGTCGCCGAACATTTACACGACGCTCGAGGAAATCGACACGTTCGTCACGGGCATGGAAGACGCACTGAAAAACGGCGTTCCTTCCACGCAGGCGTCTCGCGGCGCTGCGGAGGAGTGGTTCGTTTAGCTCGAGTCCGGGTGATCCCGGGCGCCGTGTAGCGCAGAGTCTCGTTCTTCAGAGACTCTGCTGGCTCGTGCGCGAGCGGCACGGCCAGGGGACGGCAAGCCGTCCCCCTACAAATTGTAGGGGTAGGGCTTGCCCTATCCCCCGTGACCCAGGAAAAGGAGGGTTCAGATGAAGCGTTTGGCAGTTTGGGTGGTGGCGGCAATGGCCTTGGCCCTCGTCGCGGGGGCTACGGGGGCCTTTGCCCAGGGCACGTTCAAGATCCCGTTCACGTTCCAGGCCGGCGGCCTAAAGCTCCCTGCCGGCCAATACTGGGTCGCCCAAAAGGACGACGGCCAGATTACGCTGCGGCAGGAAGCGACCGGCAAGGAATTTCAGGTCCCCTTCACGAAGAGGCTGGCGCAGCCGAGTCCGCCTCTCGCAGAGCCCCAGCTTGTATTCGACGTGGTTGGGAACTTCGCGCCGTCCTATACGGAATATGTGACGGATTACGTGCTGGCCGAAGTGTGGCTACAGAGTGCGGATGGATTCCTCGTGCATACCATGAAGGGCGCGCACAAGACCCAGATCATCAAGGGGCAGAAAGCAAAATAGCGGACTGGACTCCCACTCCCGAGGTGCGCTACTCAATCCGCAGTGCGTTCATGGGCGAAATAGAGGCTGCGCGGCTGGCCGGAATTATGGTTGCGAAGAATGCGCAGAGGGCAAGCGCGCTCGCAGCCACAGCCAGCGCAAATGGATCCCAACTGGTAACGCCATAGAGCTGTGCTGAGATCAGACGTCCGGCACCGATGGCCAGCGGCAACCCGAGCACCAGCCCGATCATCACGCGCTTAAAGGCGCCGCGTAGTACCAGTTGGACCACCCTCGCGGGATCAGCGCCAAGGGCCATGCGAATGCCGATTTCGTTCGTTCGCTGCGCAACCGTGTAGGCCGTGACGCCGTACACTCCAACTGCCGCCAGCAGGAGAGCGATAATCCCGAACAAGCCCGCGAGGCTGGCAACTGCACGCTCCTGATCGAAGGAGAGAGCAATTTGCTGCTCCATAGTCCTGACGCTGGTGATGGTCAGGTTGGGATCGACTTCTGCCAATGTCCTCGTCAGCAGCGGCTCAAGCACGCCGGGAGGGGCCCCGGTCACGAGCATGATTCCGCCGATGAAATGCGAGCGTAGCTCGACCCTCTTCAGCAGGTCCTGCTTGTAATCGACACTTTGAGCGAGCGGCACGAAGAACATGGGACGCGCCGGCCTGTCTAAGCCCCAGCCCGCAAACTTCGCGTCCCGCACGAGGCCCACGATACGGAATGTGGCGGAATTCTCGGGCAGGTCCAGGCCGAAGTGCTGGTCCAGCGGGTCTTCGTCGCTCTTGAAAAAGCGCTTCACGAAAGCTTCGTTCACGATCGCCACCGGTTCCATAGTTTCATTGTCTGCGGCGGCAAAGGCCCGCCCACGCAAAACCGCTATGCCAAAGTTCTGAAGATAGTCGTGGCTCACTCGGTCCCATGATGCGCCGGCTTCCTCGCTCATTTTGGGAGCAGGATGGCCAGCCACGTAAATGAGTTCCCCCCAGTTGTTGGTGAGCGGGTTATAGAGCGCCAGTCCACTTCCCCGCACTCCAGGCAGACGATTGAGGCGTATCTCAAGCTCACGGTAGAGCGCGGCCAACTTGGCCTCAGTGTAGCTGGCCGGTGGGTTGTGCAGCCCCACCACCACGCGCCCTTGAACTTGATATCCAAAGTCCTGATGCTCAAGCTTGTTTAGGCTCCGCGCCAGCATCGTCGCACCGGCAACCAAGACAACCGACAATGTAGCCTGCACGATCAGCAGCCCTTGGCGCGTGAAAGAGGAACGATCGCTCGTACCGCGGCCCGACCCGTGCAAGGCTTCCGCGGGATCGGTACGTGTGGCAAACCATGCGGGAACCGCACCGAAGATGACTCCCGTTACCAGGGCTAACACGAAGGAGAACGCCAGGACCACGAAAGACGGCATGGGGCTGATCGGCAGGAAGTGCGCGCTGTGGAAGGCAAGCGTGAGCAGCAGGCGCGCCCCTGCCACGGCCACCAGAAGTCCCACAATGCCGCCGCCCATTGCGAGGAGGACGCTTTCCGTGAGAGCCTGCGCAATAATCTGCCGCGGAGTGGCGCCAAGGGCCAGGCGCAGTGCGGTTAGCCCTCGACGCGTTACTGCGCGAGCCAGCAGCAAGTTCGCGACATTGGCGCTGGCAATCAGCAGCACCAGGCCGCAAACGGAGAGCAGGATCTGAAGGCTGCGCCCGTACTCTTCCTTCATCACGGCGACGCCGGCGCCTGCGGGGACGACGTCGATCACTTGCCTGGGAAGCATGCGGATCACGTCCGGCATCCAGTTGGCTGGATATCCGGAATCATTCTGCATCCATTGGCGCAGCACCCCAGTGAGGCGCGGAGCCATTCCGTTAATCGAAGCTCCCGGCCGCAGGCGGCCCATCGCACGCAGCCATGCGGGCACGGACTGGTGCAGCAGTTCGCCCTCGCCGTCAATCAAGGGCTCCTGCTGCACGGGGATCCAAATATCGGGAGGGTCACTGCGGAGCGTTTCACCGAAGAATCCGGGCGGAGCCACTCCGATCACGGTAAACGGATGGCCCTCCACGATGAAGGTTGAACCCACTACCGAAGTATCGCCGGCATAGCTGGTCTGCCAGACACGATGGCTGAGTACAGCAACCGGCGGAGCACCTGGCCTGTCGTCGTCAGGGCTAAGCACTCGCCCACCGAAGGCGCCCACTCCAAGCATTGAGAAATAATTCCCGGTGACGTACTCCGAGCGCACAGGCCTGGCAGCCAATTCACCTTCACGCCGCACGCTCTGGAGCGCACCGCCGGCCTGGAAAGCGGCCAACTCTTCAAATTCGGGTGTTTCCGCCTTCAGCCGTTCATACAGAGGAAACGAATACATTCCCCAGCGGTCCTGCGGTCCCCCTTCTACGCAGCAATCGTCGCCATCGCCGACTCGGTAGAGTCGCCCGGGTTCAGACACCGGCAGGGAGCGCAGCATCACCGCATGAACCAACGTGAATATTGCCGTGGTTCCACCGATTCCCAAAGCCAGGGTGATTACGGCCGCTGCCGTAAAGACAGGCGACCGCCGGAACTGTCGCACCGCGTAGCGAAGATTGCTGAACAGCTTCTGCATTACGTACCTCCCAATGCCCCTACGAAGATGAGTTGCTGCAGATTCCGGTAGAATCGCGACCTCCTACCCACCGCTCGGCAGTAAGACACAATTCCACTTGACGCTGTCTCTTTTGACGCATTGGGGGGTGGTTTGTAAGCAGAGTTGCGCGGCCCGCGTCCACGAAAGAGGGCAGATCAATTCGCGCCGGTACTTGGATAGCGACCTAGCGCGAACTCGCTTACTAAATTAGAAATCATTTCAGAGCGCTGTGTAACTCAGAAAAAAACGTCTCTGAAGTCCAGCAGTCAGGGAAGTACTCGATCCACGGTAGCGATCGTGCCGTTGATATTCACATCTCCCTGCCACAAGATTTTTTGACCACTCTTGATCGTCATGTGCTGGTGGCCTTGGGGAACGCCCTCGATCTTGTATCTGCCGCCGACGTCCGTGTACCTGTAGCGGCCACCGATCGAAACAAACACGTTCACAGCCGGCTTCCCATTGTGGTACGTAATCGTGCCGATCACCATTGAGGTCTGCGCGCGCAGATCCGCAGCCAGCAGAAGGATCGCTGCGGCTAAGACACAGCTCAATCCCAGGGTGGTAAGCGAAGCGGACGCGACCTCATTGCAAGTCCAAACTTTTCCCCCTGCATCTTGTTGCCTGTCCCTATGAAGGAATCCATAGGCCATGGGCTCTCTCCCAGGTTTTAATGGGGTATCGTCAAATTCGCTGGATCATCTGTCGCAAACACTTGTTTATATGGAGCGTGGCTGTCTGCCCCGATCACATAAATATAGGGGAGATCCGAGGGCTTCACGTTGTGCGCTTTGATGGCGAACTTCCCGTTTTGTTGGAGTTGCACTTCGCTCACTCCGAGCACCACGTTGGCATCCTGCACGGACGGCGTTACCGTGCCAGAGTAAGTCACCTCGGCGGATCGCTCCGCCAGGCAAGCTTTTCCCTTCGCCGCCTCGGCTTTAGCTTCATCGCGCTCCGACGTGAGCTCAGTTATATTGTCCTGCTTCTTTTTGTCGTCAACTTGCATGTAGGTGACGGATAAAATCGTGAGGATCACTACAAATCCCGCCGCCGCGCCTCCTAGTTGATATTGTGGTTTGCTCACCGTAGCCGTGCTTTGCAGAACTTTGAAAAGGACCCAGGCAGCAAGCAGACTCAAGCCGAAGAGAACTGAGATTACGACGAGTGGCATATCTACCCCCTCATTCGCCGGAGCCCACGAACTTTCGACCGGCAAAATTTGCCTTGCTGGGTGTTAATTCTGCCATAATGTCCTGACTTGTTACAAGGGCCATGTTCGTCGCCTGTGCTCCGCAACAACTCCGCCAGACCCTGAACTTCTTCTTCGTAACAATGTTAGAAGTGCGAGGAGGAAGGGATCTTGCCGGTAGCCGAACCGGAAGCTCGACCACGGCCACGGGTCAGGGGAGGAAGCGAGGCGGCGGTGGAAAGGGCGGGCGCAGCGACACGTACGGGTGCTGGGGTAATAATGAAGATGGTTGAGCCCGTAGAAATGCCGTTGCCGTCCCATCCTCACATTTTACCGCGCTGCGACCTCGGTGAGCCGCAGACCCGCCGCGGCGGGTCTGCGCCACCCGCGCACCTTCGCGCGATGGCGGACTTTTTGCCAGCCGCAGGTGAAGGCACTGGGGAAAGGCAAGCTCCGAAGGCTGCACTTTTGCCGGTCAAGGCACCTGGGAGCCTTACGATGCCGTGGGGCATGAACGCGTGGTGGCAGGTCGCAAGCTGCCGTAAATCATCTTGCTCAAGCCAGCTTTCGTTTCAAAACAAAAGACAAAAAGGGGACAGTTCTAGGTAGTGGGTCATTTTGATGCTGTAGCGGCGATCCCGCTCGGAGCGGGATCGCCAAATGGCGGCGTAAAGCCGCCTCTACATCAAATTGACCCACTACCCAGTTCTAATGAGGCTTGACACCACTGAAGATTGTTCTTGACACTCGGGTTTACTCATGCTTCAATGACTGCCTAGGTAGATTGGAGCAGAATAAGCTATAAGCTCGAAAATACCCATGGAGGGTTCAACAATGGAAAAAGAGACCGCAACAGCGCCGACCACAGAATTCAAGATACCCGCGGAGTTGCTGAAGGTATTCAAGGGCGACCTTCGCCTCATACCAGTTCATCTCCCCGTCGCCGGGTACATCATGTTTGACGCGGCTATGCTAAAGTCAATTCTACTTAGTGGTGACCAGGCGGCTAGAGCAAATCTTGCCAAACAACTCGACGCACTTTCCCAGGCAGGAGGGGAACTGGTTATAATCGCCAGATAGCAAAGCCATCGACTCAACAATTGAGACAGCAACCCTCGGCGTGCAGATGAAAACTGAACAAGAAGTCAAAGATCCGCCGTTCATGCGGAATGTGGGTCTATTACTGACCTATCATTGCCAGGCATCCTGCGCCCATTGCATCATTCGAGCCGGGCCGGATCGACACGAGGAGATGAATCTGGAGGATGCTCGCAATTGGATTCGCCAGATTGCCTCCTATCGTAATCACTATGTATACGTTCTTTCGTTAACGGGAGGCGAGCCATTTTCCAATCTAAAGCTGCTTAGAGAAGTGATGGAGTTCGCCGCGGAATGGAAGTTTTACGTGTCGATAGTGACGAATGGGTTTTGGGCCGCCAAGCGGGAGAAGGCCAAGCAATTGCTGCAAAGTCTACCAGAGATTTGCTTCCTCTCGATTAGCACCGATATATATCATCAGAAATACATACCGTTTGAGCATGTGCAAAATGCCATCTGGGCAACCCAAGAGTGCGGGATCCCTTACTATGTCTCAATAGTCACCGAGAACACGAGCGATGCCGATTATCAGCGGGTCAATTCCGAGATTCTAAAACTCACGGCGCCGGAAAACATTCGTACCGGGATTACCTTCCCCGCAGGCCGAGCCTCTCAAATGAGCTCCCAATTGAGATATAGCCTTAGCGACGAGCCGCCAAGAGAAGCCTGCCAGGCTGCCAGCTCGCCCTGTATTTTTCCAGACGGGCGGGTATACGGATGCATCGGACCGCTGATTGATTTGCAGCACGAGCACCCGCTTGTTTTGGGCAATCTGCGGGAAACCTCCATGGCTGAGATTTTGGATGGATCGGAAACGAACGTCGTTCTGCACGCCCTCAGGCTTTGGGGTCCGAACAGACTTGTTTCTTTGTTGCGAGAAGCCGGCCTAAGTCAGCATCTGCCCAAGGAATATGTGTCAGGCAGTATCTGCAATGCCTGCTATAGCTTGCTGTCCGACGCTGTAGTCCGCGAGTGGTTGTGTCAGTTGGAGCAAGACGCTGAATTTCGACGGAAAGTGGCGTACGGTCGACTTTATTACCTAAAGGAAACCGGGATGCTGGAGCTCGGCGGTTTTTGAGAATTGGTTCCGGACCTGAATAAGTGCTGTGATCGCACACTAGTCCTTCATTTCTTACTTTTTGACAAGCTGAAAACTTTGCTTCTCGTTGTTCCATTGCGGGATCGTAAACCCGACAAATACCTGACTCTTTTCGCGGGGTGGCACAGACATCGTTTTGGGATGTCTGCATTATGAGATTCAGGGCATCGGATACATTGCGAGAAGGAAGGGATCTTGCCGGTAGCCGAACCGGAAGGTCGACCACGGCCACGGGTCAGGAGAGGAAGCGGGGCGGCGGTCGAAAGGGCGGGCGCCGCGACAGACACGGGTGGCAAGGTAGTGAAGATGGTTGAGCCCGTAGAAATGCCGTTGCCGTCCCATCCTCACATTTTATCGCGCCGCGACCTCGGTGCGCCGCAGACATCAAACCACCATGTCTGCGCCACCCGCGGGCTTTTCCGGGGGGCTCTACGGAGTCGTTTGCGGGGGCGCCAGCCGCGTTCCGGGCGTGATGATGACTTCACCGGTTGACCTCAGGCAGATCTCGTACACCCGGTCGGGCTCCAGGCGCATGTAGGGCGCGTCGCCGTGGATAGCCCGCACGTTGCGCTCCTTCGCCAGTTTCTCGTCGTTGGCGAGTTCCCAGAAGCGTTTCCAGAGCTCCTTCTCGAAGCCGCTGGAGGCTTGCTGCTCGGCGTAGACCTCGGGTGCCTGGCCCTCGATGTCGATGACGAACCCATCTTCGGCCCGCATGGTGCTGGAGAAGATCCGCCGGAACAGCATGAGCGCCCG
This sequence comes from Terriglobia bacterium, assembly GCA_049514855.1. Lineage (GTDB taxonomy): Bacteria > Acidobacteriota > Terriglobia > UBA7540 > UBA7540 > CAVROP01. The sequence continues at coordinate 30,989 of JBEKUR010000024.1, read as the reverse complement.
GCCTTTGAAGGGGTCGCCCTGCTCGATGAAGTAGTCGTCGAACTTGATCACCAGAGTGTCAAAATAGACTTCTTGCCCCGGCAGAGTCATCTCTCGGGAGACATTCATCGGCTTGCCGGTGTCGTCAATCTCGGTGAACCGGATGGTAGTTTGCAGGTTCCCCTGCTGGTCCTTCGCCTGCCGCAGAACCTCGATGCGGGCCCGGCGGTCGATGCGCTTCAGGATCTTCAGGTAGGCCTCGAGGCGCTGCTTCTCTTGCTCGAGTTTGAGAATGGTCTCTTTCTGCTCGCTGATCTGGTCCTGCAGTGCCCGCTGGGGCTTGACAACCAGTTCATACGCCAGATAGACGCCGGCGGCGGCGACTGCCACCAACACCACGGACCAGACAAACAACCGAATGGGAAAAGGACGTCCGTTGCTCATAGGACCCTCGACTCTAAACTGAAATTTCCATTTTGGTCTTCCAGCGGCTCCGAGTATACACCCAGTCGTCTCCCAGCGAACCCTTCCATTTCCTGTTTCGTCCCCGGATTCTCGCCCGGAAGCCATGTTCGGGGCTGCTGGCTGCGCCTGCCACCAGTCTGATATGGTGAACAGGAGATGGCCATGAATCAGAGTGCTAAGCCTGCGCGTGCCGAATCACCCGGCAAGCAACTCGCACGCTTCATCGCGAAGTTCGACCCTCCGGTGGTGAAACTCGTGCGCTCGGCACGATTGGCGCTTCGCAAACGGTTTCCCAGCGCGATGGAGGTGTGAAAGAATTATGGAACAAACTTCTCACCACAGAGACACAGAGGCACAGAGAACTCAAAAGAAGGGGGCTTCTCTCTGTGCCTCTGTGGTTAGTGCAATCCATTTCTTTTCACACCTTCCATCGAACTGGTCTACGATAACTACAACATGAAGATCATTCTCTTTGGGGCTACGGGTATGGTCGGGCAGGGTGTCTTGCGAGAATGCTTGCTCGATGGCGAGGTGGAAAGCGTGCTCACGATTGGGCGCAGCGCGACGGGGCAACAGCACGAGAAGCTGCGCGAAATCGTGCACAAGGACTTTTCCGATTTCTCGGCCATCGCGGGGAGCCTCTCGGGTTATGACGCGTGCTTTTTCTGTCTCGGTGTCTCCTCAGCAGGAATGACGGAGCAGGAATATCAGCGCGTGACGTACGACATCACGCTGACGGCCGCGCAAACCTTGGCCAAGCTAAGCCCAGACATGACGTTCCTCTATGTGTCGGGAGCGGGCACCGACAGTTCCGAGCGCGGTCGCGTGATGTGGGCGCGCGTGAAGGGCAAGACCGAAAACGCACTGCTCCGGCTGCCCTTCAAGGCGGCGTATATGTTGCGTCCCGCATATATCCAGCCGATGCACGGAATTCAGTCGAAGACCAAACTGTACCGAGCACTTTACGCTGTGATGGCGCCGCTTTATCCCGTGTGGAAGGCCCTCTTGCCAAAGTACGTGACGACGACGGAACAGGTAGGCCGTGCGATGATCAAAATCGCCAAGCTCGGCGCCCCAAAACGTGTGCTCGAGAACCAGGACATCAACAGACTCCGAAATGCAGCATGAGAGGGGACCTGAGGTCTCCATCACGCCACTGGTCCCTTGGGGCATTCAGATCGACAAAAAAGTGTCGCTCTTAGGCTGCGCAGCCCGCCTGGGAAACACCCTATTCGTCGAAGTGCAACCCCCTGACTCCCCCGAAGTCTCGATCGGGGAAACTGGCGACGATCTTCAAACTGACCCACTACCTCTTTTTCGGGTAGTGTCCCAATTCGACTGTAGGGCCGCCTCTTCCGCAAGGCGGGACGGGGCGGCAAGGCCGGTCCCGCCTTGCGGGACCGGCCCTACGTAGCACATTAGGACACTACCTTTTTTTCGCTTGAATTTCCGGTTCGGATGGTTCATCCTATGGCGAAACTATTCATCGCGAACTTGCGCTTTGGAGGATTACCTCCCATGAAAAAACTCCGATTGAACGGACTGATGCTGGTGGTGTTGCTGGCGGTGTCTGCTGTCTTGGCGCGCGCGCAGAACCTAGCGTCATTTGAAAAACGGATGACGGTGAAGATACTGCCCAACGGGCTGACGGTGTTGGTGTGCGAGCGTCCGGAGGCGCCGGTCTTCTCGTTCTTCACGCACGTGGATGTCGGTTCGGACCGGGAGTACCCGGGCATCACCGGCCTGGCGCACATGTTCGAGCACATGGCGTTCAAGGGGACGGACAAAGTCGGGACCAAAGATTACGCGGCCGAAAAGGGGGCGCTCGCAAAAGTGGAGCAGGCCTACCGGGCCTACGACCGGGAACGGCGCAAAGAAGTCGGCCGTGACGACAAAAAGCTAGCCGAGCTGGAGAAGGCCTGGAAGGACGCCATCGAGGCCGCGCAAAAGTACGTGGAGGAAAACCAGTTTGGGCAGATCGTGGAACGGAAGGGCGGCACGGGTCTGAACGCGTTCACCAGCAATGAAGAGACGGGTTACCACTACTCGTTCCCCTCCAACCAAGTCGAGCTCTGGGCGTATTTGGAATCGGAGCGCTTCCTGCACCCCGTCTTCCGCGAGTTCTACAAGGAGCGCGACGTGGTGCATGAGGAGCGCCGCCTGAGTGAGAGCCAGCCCTTCGGACGGCTGTTCGAACAATTCGCGGGCGCGGCGTTTATCGCGCACCCTTACGGAAGACCGGTGGTGGGTTGGCCGTCCGACCTGGAATCGTTCTCCGAAACCGACGCCGAGAACTTCTATAAGAAGTATTACGTTCCCGCCAACATGATCGTGACGCTGGTGGGTGACGTGAAGGCCAGCGAGGTTCTGCCCATCGTGGAGAAGTATTTCGGCCGACTGCCCTCCGGGCCTAAGCCGGAGCCGCTGCGCACCGTCGAGCCGCCGCAGATCGCGGAGAGGATAGTCATCCTCCACGAAACCTCGCAGCCCATCTTCATCGAGGGTTATCACAAACCCGGTGCGCGGGACAAAGATGACGCCGTGTACGACGCGCTTCAGGACCTGATGTCGAATGGCCGCACCTCCCGCCTTTACCGATCGCTGGTGCGGGACAAGAAAATCGCGGCCTTTTCCGGGGGCTTCAACGGATTTCCGGGCAGCAAATATCCAAACCTGTTTGTCTTCTTTGCCGTCTCGACCCCGGGACACACGCCGGAGGAGATCCGCGACGCCATTCATGCGGAGATTGAGCGGGTGAAGAAGGAGGACATCTCGGACGACGAACTCCAGATGATCAAAACGCGGGCCAAGGCGGACCTGATTCGCGGTCTGGGTGACAACCAGGGCCTGGCCTTCCAATTGGGAACTGCCCAGTCGCTCTATGGTGACTGGCGGGGGCTCTTCCGCCATGTGGACGACATCGGAAAGGTGAGCAAGGCGGACCTCCGGCGCGTCGCGAACGCCACGTTCGTAGAATCCAACAGGACGGTAGGCATGATCGAGTCCACGCAGCTTGCACAGGGGGCTCCTGCCACCGGAAAGGAGACGCAATAATGGACCGCCGAAATCGCTTCACTGTCGCTATCCTGGTCACGCTCGGTCTTTTCACTTTCGCGCCAGCCTCGCACGGGCAGGCGACCGATTGGAAAAAAATTCAGGCGCCGCCGCTGCACGCGTTTCACCCGCAGCAGCCACGCCGCGTGGAACTGTCCAACGGAATGGTCATCTTCCTTCAAGAGGATCACGAGCTGCCTCTCGTTCGCGGGACGGTTCAGATTCGCGGCGGCTCGCGGGACGAACCGGCCGAGAAAGTGGGCCTGGTCCAGATCTATGGCCAGGTGTGGCGCACGGGCGGCACGAAGAGCAAGACGGGCGATCAGCTTGATGATTACCTGGAGGCGCGCGCCGCCAAGGTGGAGACTTCGGGAGGCACAGATTCCACCACCGTTACCTGGAATTGCCTGAAAGAAAGTTTTGACGAAGTCTTCGGGGTGTTCACGGAATTGCTGCGCGAACCGGGTTTTCGGGAGGACAAGCTGCCTCTGGCAAAGACTCAATTGAATACGGAAATCTCCCGGCGGAATGACCAGCCCTTCGAGATCGCGTTTCGCGAGGCGGCCAAATTGGTCTATGGGGCAGACTCCCCTTATGCGCGCGTGCCCGAGTATGCCACGGTGGCGGCTGTTACGCGCGACGACTTACTGAGCTGGCATCAACGCTACGTGTATCCCAATAACATCATCCTTGGGGTCGTGGGCGATTTCGATTCGACGGCAATGGAGACCAAGCTGCGCGAGGCGTTTGAATCCTGGCCGAAAGGCGCGGCAGCCCCCAAGATCCAGGCCTCTTTTAAGGCACCGAAGCCCGGCATCTACTTTGTGCAAAAGGACGACGTGACTGCCAGTACCGTGCAGATGGTGGATCTGGGGACCACGCGGGACAATCCGGACTACTATGCCATCGAGGTCTTTAATGAGTTTTTCGGGGGCGGGCTTTCGTCCCGCCTGTTCTCCAACATCCGTTCCAAGAAAGGACTCGCTTATGCCGTGGGCGGGGGCGTGGGGACCGAATTCGATCACCCCGGCATCCTTCGCCTGTTCCTGGGTACGAAGAGTAAAACCACGGCCGCGGCTATCGACGCCTTTAATGTGGAACTGGAGGCCCTGAAAACCAATCCGGCGATGCCGGACGAATTAACCAAAGCGAAAGAGTCCATTCTGAATTCGTTTGTCTTCCGATTCGACTCCAAAGAGAAAGTGATGCGCGAGCGGATGAGTTACGAGTTCTATGGTTATCCGGCGGATTTTCTGGAAAAGTACCGCGCGGGCATCGAAAAAGTAACGCAGCAGGATGTGGCTCGAGTGGCACATCAGTACATCCACAGGAACCAGTTGGCGGTGCTCGTCGTGGGGAAGGCTGCGGACTTCGACCGGCCGCTGAGTTCGTTCGGCCCCGTCGCTACGCTGGATATTTCGATTCCCGGAATGGCGGCCGCGAAGAAAGAGGGAGTGGCCTCCAATGCGGAAGGTAAGGCGCTGCTGGCAAAGATCGTCGCCGGCATGGGTAGCGAAGAAAAGGTTCGCTCGGTAAAATCCATGCGCCAGAAACTAAGCGTCCTGGCCAATACCCCGCAGGGTGAGATCTCCATTGGGGCCGAGCAGGTCGTAATCTACCCGGACCGGCTCTGGCAGAAGTTGGCGACGCCCATGGGCGAAATGACGATGGTCTTCTCCCCCGCCGCGTCCTTCATGGCGACGCCGATGGGCTCGCAGGATATGCCCGCCTCACAGAGAGATGAAGCTCTGATGGAGATGAAGCGCGACCCCTTCGTCGTCGCCCAGCACGCGGACGATCCCAAGTTTGCTTTCTTTGCCGGCGCGTCTGAGAAGATCGGTGAGGTGGAGGCCAAGATCCTGGATGTGAACGCCGACGGCGCGGAGGTGCGCTGGTTCGTTGATCCGCAAAGCGGACGAATCCTGCGCGCGGCCTGGAAGTCCATGGGACCTGCCGGGCCCGGCGAAACGGTGGTCGAATACGCCGACTGGAAATCGGTCGCCGGTATCACCCTTCCCTTCAAGGAGACGAGAACCCGCGGCGGGGAAAAACAAGCGACCGTCGAGCTCAAGGAAGTGGAGTTCAACCCGAGCGTCGATCCGAAGCTCTTCGAGAAGCCTGCGGCGAAGCCCGGCGAGAAATCGCCTTAGCCGCCCGGCGAACTCCAGTCCCGGACCCAAGCGGTTTTTGTCATAGCTACTCTGCCGCCTTCGGGATGGGGGGCGAGGAGGCTCCGAAGGCAAGGACAACCTCTCGCACTTCCAAAATCTCCCCAATCGCCAACTGGGGACGCCGCTGGTCCACAGGGACAATTTCGTTTTGGGGTATAGTCACGCGAAGGGAGCTATGCTATGAGCAATAAGAAAACCAATCTGCTGACACGGCGCGAATTTGTTTCGACGGCGTCCGCATTCATGATAGTTCCACGCCATGTACTTGGAGGGCCGGGTTATGTTCCGCCCAGCGACCAGATCACGCTGGCGGCGATTGGTATGGGACACCAAGGGTTCGAGGTCACGATGAATCTTCTGGCTCGCCCCGACGTCCAGGTCATCGCGGTCTGCGATTGTAACAAGAGCAGTAAGGACTACGTCGAGTACGACGACAATGCCGTCCTAAACTCGGCACGGAGGCTGCTCGGCCCAGGATACGAGAACTGGGGCGCGGATCTGGCGTCGCCGGGCGAGGCCCAACTCACTCACACCTTCCGGACGAGCGTGGGCATCGGCGGGCGCGAGCCGGCCAAGCGGCTGGTGGAAGCCTATTACGGTTCACGAAAGGGTTCCGCCTCCGGTGCGTATCACGGCTGCACCGCGTACAGCGATTGGCGCGAACTCCTCGACAAGGAGAAGGACCTGGACGCCGTTTACGTTGCAACGCCCGACCACTGGCACGCCGGGATCTCGCTTACGGCGATGCGCAAGCATAAGCATGTCCTGTGTCAGAAACCCATGACGCGCACCATCGGCGACGCGCGCCGGATGGCCACCACGGTCCGCGAGATGAAAGTGGCGACGTCGCTGACCGTCAACAATCCTTCCATCGAACCTACACGGATCATCTCGGAGTGGCTTGCCGACGGCGCGATCGGGACGGTGCACGAGGTCCACAATTGGTCGAGCCGCCCCTTCTGGCCGCAGGGCGTCGGCCGGCCAGAAAACGCGGACCCGATCCCCGAAGGTCTTGATTGGGACATGTGGTTGGGGCCAGCGGTGGAGCGTCCCTTCAGCAAGGCGTATTTGCCCTTTGTCTGGCGAGGCTGGCATGACTTCGGCTGCGGCTCTTTCGGCGATATGGGCTGTTACAGCTTTGCCGGCGTGTTCAAGATTCTCAATCTCACTCCGCCCGTCTCGGTGGAGGCCAGTTCCAGCGAGAGCTGGGACGAGACCTTCCCGAAAGCGTCCATGGTCCACCTGAATTTCCCGGCAAACGGCAACCGCCCGGCGTTGCGCATGTCGTGGTATGACGGAGGGCTGCGACCTCCACGCCCTGCAGGTCTCAAAGAACGCGACCAGAAATTGTTCGCGGGCGGCGAGGAGAATGAGGGCATTATGTACGTCGGCGACAAAGGCATCCTGCTTGCCGGATTTAATGGCAACGACCCTCGGGTTTACCCGGAATCCCCCAAATACCAGCACCAAGCGCCGCCCCGGCAACCGGGCGCACCGCGGCGCGACGCTGCCATCGATCAATGGATCGCCGCATGCAAGGGAGGAACACAGGCCCCGCTTGCCAATTTTGAACTCCAGAGTCCGGTGACCGAAGCCTTCCTGCTTGGTTGCATTGCGCAACACTTCCCCGGGGAGTTGGTAGAATGGGATACAACCAACATGCGAGTCACGAATTCCGAGAAACTCAACGGCTATGTTGATCCGCCGTATCGGAGCGCTTACAAGATTTGACGGCGTGCTGAAAAAATCGTCCGTGGGGACGTAGCGATGATAAGGAGGCGTATATGTCCGCAATTTCGAGAAGAGAGTTTTTCAAGAATGCGGCGGCGAATGCCGCTGTGGCCGGGTTCTTGTCTTCAGGCGCACGGATGCTTCGTGCCAATCCGCTTGGCATGCCCATTGGGTGTCAGACGTGGCCTGTCAGGAGAATGATCGCCAAGGACTTTCCCGGCACGATCAAGCAGCTTGCCGAGGCCGGATTTCAGACGATCGAGCTGTGCTCACCGGTGGGTTACGCCGACTCCGGGTTCGCCGGCATCGGCAAATACACAGGGGCCGAGCTACGGAGAATTTTGGGCGATTCAGGCCTCACCTGTGTGAGCTCTCACTTCGGCGTCGATGAACTCAGGAAAAATCAGGCGGGCAGCATTGCCTGGGCAAAAGACGTCGGCCTGACGCAAATGATCGTGCCAAGCCTCGACGGGCCGCGGAACCCGACGATGGATGACGTGAAGCGGGCAGCCGACGAATACAACAAAATGGGCGAACAGGCAGCCAAGGCCGGCATCCAACAGGGCCTTCACAATGAGGACTTTGAGCTCTCAAAGGTCGATGGCCAGCGCACCTATGACTTATTGTTTAATCTTCTTGATCCGAAGCTGGTCAAGTTCCAGTTCCAGGTCTCCACGATCAGCCAAGGCTACGACGCAGCCGAGTATTTCACCAAGTACCCGGGTCGCTTCATCTCGATGCACGTGCAAGGGTGGTCAGCGAAAACCAGGAAAATAACCCCGGTGGGCCAGGACACCCTCGACTGGAAGAAAATCTTTATCGCGGCGAAAACGGGCGGCATAGAGAATTACTTCGTCGAGATGAGCCTGGAGATGATGAAGGCCAGCGTTCCCTACCTTCGCAATCTGCAGGTCTGATGCTGGTAGCCGCTGTCAGCACCTTCCTGACCGTGGCTCCTTCTCTTTGCGACGTGCGCTCTACCAGTTCCCGGCATCTGAGCGAGGCCAGGGTGCGGTCTTCCCCCTCGAACCGCTCCATTCGTTCGGCGTCGCCGGCCACCGACACAGGAAGGACCTTCCTCGCGACATCGCGGCCAAGCGATCGTGCCCGGCAAACTTGTGGACGTGGCCGCTGTTCCCGGCAATCCTCTCGAAAATATCTCTGTGCTCGCGCGTGCGGACTCCGTGATGAAGGGCGGAGTGGTCTACCAGGGATTGAGAAGCAGGCGAGATTGGGATTCGCTCCTCCCCGTGTTCTACTCGACTTGCTGGAGATTCAGCGCAATCCTCACACCATTCACCAGGATGACGCTCTGGCTGATCAGGTCCTGGTTGGTGATTTCGGCGTCTGCGAACTGGCGCAGGGGACTGAGTGGGCAGATGAATTCCAGCGCTTCCGAAGACGAGGAGGCAGCCCGGGAAAACTCATCGAGGACGGTGACATCGACGCCGGTGATTTCCTGGTCGGAGGGAATCTTTGCCAACAGCCCCTTCAGTTGCGGCGCGAGGAAGAGATCAAAACTCTGTGCGGCCCGTTTGTAGATGGAAGTTGCGGTGCCATCGAAAAGGGTGGGATTCCGTAGCGTGATTTGAACATAGACCAGGTTATGAAAGAGCCCGAGCGAGGCGGGCGCATAGCTCACAAAGTGATAGTGAGCCAGGCCATCCTTCGTGAGTGTATCGAGTTGCGGCTGGTACCGCTTTTGGACTGTGTCGATGTCCATCGGGGGAGGCGCCGTTGCTGCGGTGGGTGAGGCGGGAAGCACCCCCGCCGCGGGAACGGTTTCCGACTTCAGGGGATAGGGCATATGAATACTGGGCTGCGGATCTCGGAACAAGCCGGCCAAACGGATATCTGAATCCTTTGTGGCCGGCGCGGGGTCGGCCTCTCTGGCAGGAGGGTGAGGTGAAGCGAATTGGGCTTGAGCCGGCGAAGCGGAGTTGGGCTTGAGGTTCGTCTCGGGGATGGCTGGCGCAGCCTCTGCCGTGTTGGCCTCAGGCCGAGCCGCGACCACCACCGCCTGCGCGGGAGGGTTGCGGTCGGATTTATCGAGGTCCGCCACATCGAATGCCTTTCGTTGTCCTAACGCCAGGCCGAACTCCTTTCCATCCAGATAGACCTCGGAGCGATCGATGATTTCCTGCTTGCTCGACTGCCGCTGGGCATTCAGGTAGGCGGATATGTCTGCCTTGGAAAAGCTGAGGGCCAGGAATTCCTTCCCTTCGTAGCCAAACTGCTTATTGTGAGTGCGTACGTGATAGGAGATCTCAAACCCAAAGGCATCAAACGCGGGATTGCCGGGAAAGTACTTCGTGAGCAGAGGGAGAATGGGAGCGACCACCTCGTCAACCACGTGGTTCGCGCGTTCGTTTTGCGTGAGCAGGTCGGAATTGAAAGCGGCGTTGTAATTCCCGGAAATCTTCAGGACCAGGCGGTCGTGGAACTTCACGAATTCAATGCCCCGGGTATCCGCGGCTGTCTGGGCTTTGGGGTCCAGTCCCACATACCGCGTGAGCACGAATGGGAATGGAAACTTCATGTGCGAAATCTCGTGATTCAACTCCATGAGCTTATCCAGGTTGGCCTTTTCCAAGGCCTTCAAGCGGGGGTTGGTGATTTCCGCCGGACTCATCTGGCACCATCCCGGGGAAAGAAGAAAGAGGAGGCAAGCGCCCAGGGTCGACAGAGTCACAAGGAATAATCTTCGCGAGAAGCTCATGGTGTTCTACCTCACTGAGTATTTGGGTCCGGGCCGCGCCGGAGCCTGATAAGGAGGCTGAGCGATGGCGCGGTAGAAGGCAATGACCGCGTCGATATCGTCCTGGCTCAGCGTCTTGCCCCAGGAGGGCATGAGGGCGGATTTCCCCACCGCGCTCCCGCCCAACGTGATCGTATTGCGCATGAACTCGTCACTCAAAGGATTGAACACCGCGCCGTCGTTGGCGAGTGGCGGCGCGGGATTAAGATTCGAACGATTGGACGGCCCCGCAGGGGTCGCATCCGCATGGCACCAGACGCAGTATTGATAGAACATCCGCTTGCCCTGCGCCTGTTGATAGTTGAGGGGAATGACGCGCTGCGGATCGTTCGCATCCGGTTCGCTGTCGTAAGCGCGCGCGAGAGGGTCGGGCTTTGCGGCGGCCAGCTTCTCCCGGCAGGAAGTACCGAACCCTGCCGAGAGCAGGAGGGCCAACACGACAATGAGTTTTGATCTCATTGGCCCCTCCCGGCCGGCGCCGTGGTTCGAGTGGAGCCATTCTGCTTCAGCGTCATCAGGTAGGCGGTCAGAGCCGTGCGCTCCTCGTCGGTGAAGGCCCGGCGAGGCTCGATGGCGTCAGGGACGAGCGACTGCGGATCCTTCAGCCAGCCCTCAAGCCATGCGGGGTTCATCCAGTTGCCGACGTTACTCAGGTTGGGGCCGACGTACCCACCCGTCGAACCGATCGTGTGGCAGGACTGGCACTGATACTTCACTTCATAGAGCTGCTTGCCGAGGCTGACCATTGGGGGGGTGAATTGCTCTGCATTAACGCCCTCCAGGTTCACGTCGGGGGTTTGCATGACTATGCCGAGGTAATCCGCCAAGACCGTTGCCTCCTCTGTCGTCATGTTGAACTGCGGCATGCGGAAGGTGAGCGTAGGGCGCAGCGTCTGCGGGTTCTTCAAAAAGTCGACCATCCACTTCCGCTGCGCGCGGCTGCCCTCGAACGTCAGGTCAGGGGCGAGCGTGCTGCCGAAGCCGTTGAAGCGATGGCACACGGAGCACTTGTAGCGCTCGAACAGCTCCCCGAAGGCTCCGGCCGGCCGGAATTGAGGGTGCTTCGCGGGCAGAATCAGGTTTTCAAGGCCGGCCCGCGCAGGATTTCCTGACATGCTCAAGAGCGCGGACGTGATGGCTTCAAGGTCGTTCGGCGTGAGCGAATACTGGGGCATGCGCGCCGCGGCATTCACGGAGAGAGGATTGGTAATCTTGGCTTCAATGTAAGAGACGAGAGTGCGCGCCATCCGGGAGTTGCCGAAATCCAGTTGTGAAACGGTCTTGCTGCCCAGGCTCGCGAGGTCGGGGCCATAGTCTGCCTGTGAAGCCACGCCCTTGATGACGTGGCAACTGGCGCAACCTTTCTCCAGAAAAAGCCGCCGTCCAAGCTGACTTTCCGCTGTGGTCGGAGATTGAAGCTTCGGCACATCACTCAACAAAGTGGGGTCAGTCAGCCTGGATTCGATGTATCGCGTTACGACATAGAGATCTTGATCGGACCATTGGTAACGCGGCATTTCGGCGTGCGGCAGATACGCCTGAGGATTACGCAGCCAGGCCGTCAACCAGTCCGGGTTCGCCTTGCTTCCCACCTTGGTGAGTTCCGGGCCAATGTCACCACCGATCAGCTTGGTTTCACCTGCGCGAGTCACAGCGAGCGAATGGCAGGTGGTGCAAAACATTTGCCGGAAGCGCGTCTCACCTTGTTCGACGAGGTCGGGTTTCCGGTCCCATGCGGCCACCTCTCGCGGATCAAACTTATGGGGTTGGAGGGTCTCGGTCTGGAGGGTGCTGAGGTAGCCGGAAAGGGCCCACAGTTCGTTTTCGTTCAGCCGGAACTTGGGCATGCGCGGCTCATCTTCATTTTCGTAGCCGTTCACGACCACGTTGCCGTCGCTGGCGGTGATGGTGCGAGGATCTTTTAGCCACTTGTAGATCCACGCGCGGCTGACCTTGCTGGCGATATTCGTCAGGTCCGGCCCCAGCATGGCCGGGCGCTCAATCCCCTGCAGGCGATGACAACCCACGCAGTTGAGCGCGGCCAGAAGCTCGCGGCCGCGATTGAGTCGCGGCGTTTGGGGCAGGTCGGAGCGGTGGCACACGCCGCACGAAGCCTGAATGTAGCGCACGGGCAGGATGGGTTGCTCCCAGGCAAGCGTGGTCTCGTGCGCGTCGCGAACTTCGGTGGCCAAGCCTTGACCGCGATGGCAAATGACGCATCCCCAGTCCCGCACGCGATGGGGAATGTGCGGATGGGCGCGAAACGGCTGGGTAACGGAGGAGTCTTCCAGGGTCGGCTGGGTGATGCCCTGGTGGCAGGTGGTGCAACGATCGACAACCTGCATTTGCGGGATCCAAATCTGGTCGATCTCGAAAGGATTGCCTGCAAGCAGTTGCTTGGTGTCCGGCCGGGACTGCGCGAAGCGAATGTAATCCCTCTCGTATCGCTTCCACGCGCGGAGGTGATCTCTGACCGGCGAGACGGCCAGAACCACGAGGAACGCGACGCTTGAGATCGCGAAGGCCAAGCGCATGCGTCTTGAAGCTTTTCCCAACTCCTCAGCAGGCATCTTATCTCCAGGGCCAGACCCAGGACCACCCGGGGCCCCTGAAAAAAGTTCCCACCGTGGTGAGGGTCAGCGCGACAGCAATAAACCAGGTCATCACCCACCACGGCAGGGTGCGCGACATCAGGTATCGGACGAAGCGCGAAGGGCTGGACGGCTGGAAATACGGAACGAGAGCCAGCGCGGCCACGAGCACGGTGGGAACCAGCACGGTCCAAGCCTGGTAAATCGCCAGAAAAACGAACAGAGTGACGAACACTCCCAAGAAGATCTGAAGGCGGGTTCGCCGGCTGCGCCCCCAGAGGGGCTCTCCCTGGACGTTCACACCGAAGTAAGGAATGACCATCAGAGCCACGACCACCAGGGTGGGGATCAGGACTCCGGCAACGATGGGCGGAAAGTAGTGCAGCAGTTCCTGAAGGCCCAGGAAATACCAGGGGGCTTTCGCTGGGTTGGGAGTGAGCAGCGGATTGGCGAGTTGCTCGAGCGGCGCGTCCCAGAAGAGCGCCAGGGCCACCAGTACGATGGTCAGAATCTGGAAAACGATCCCCTCCCGCAGGATAACGTGGGGGTAGGACATGAGCTGCGGGCCGACGTCTCCCTTGACCTTGGCGGAGGTCTTCCGCGTGATGAAGACGATGCGGCGCGGCTCCTTCATCGCGTCCGAACTGAAACCCACTTCGTAGCTATTCTTCTCGCTCATTATCGTCTCGTACGGTCAGCCCGCCATCCTTCTGAATTCGCCAGAAATGTTCGGCGATCAAGACCACTGCGGCCAGCGGCAGGATCACGCAGTGAAGCACGTAGAACCGCAGCAAAGCGTTCTGCCCGATGATGTGGCCACCCAGCAGCAGGAAGCGAATGGGGCGCCCCAGCAGGGGGACATATCCAATGATGTTGGTGCCCACGGTGATCGCCCAGAAAGCCAATTGGTCCCAGGGAAGCAGGTAGCCCGTGTAACTCAGAAAAAGTGTAACCAGCAGCAGGCCCACGCCCACAACCCAATTGAACTCATGTGGAGGCTTGTATCCGCCGCGGTAGAAAACGTGGAACATGTGCCAGAAGACTGCCAACACCATGGCCTGCGCCGCCAACCGATGCAGATTGCGGAGGAAAGTTCCGTTTCCGACCACGTAGACCAGATCTTTCATGTCGCGGTAGGCGTCGGGGACCGCAGGGTGGTAGTACAGCATCAGCAGGATTCCGGTGACGGTCAGTACCACGAAAAGGAAGAACGAAATCGAGCCGAGGTAGTATGTGGCGCGGACCCCCAAGGATTTTTCGCGCACCTTGACGGGCAGAATGTGCAGCGAAAGGTTGCCGAACACCGCCAGACTGCGGGTGCGGTTGGTGCGGGCCGGGCCACGCCGGAAGATGGATCGCCACACGCGCGTCTTTATAATCTGTTCGAGAAGTCGCTGGGTCCACACCGTCGTCGCCATGTCGTCCTCAGACTTTCAGGATCTCCGTTTCCTCGACGATTTCGAGTTTGTCCACCACGAGAGCACCGTCTGCTGCCAGCCGCACCGAAAAGCGGGGGAGAGGCCGCGGAGCGGGGCCGGCTTGCACCTTTCCATCCCTCTCAAACTTGCTTCCATGGCACGGGCAAGCGATCTGGTTTGACTCTGGCTTCCATTGCGTGATGCAGCCGAGGTGAGGGCACACGGACGACATCGCCCACAATCCCTTCTCGGTCCTGACGATATAAACCTGCTGGTCTTGAAGGTACGTCACGGAGTTAACTGGGTAGTCATCCAACGGACCGGTTCGGAAAGTCGTGGGCGGCTCAAACAGGACATTGGGCGAGGAATACTTTACCGTCACAACCGCGGCTCCTAGGCCGGCGATGGCCAGAGCGCCGCCGGCAATTTGGTTGAAGAAGTCGCGGCGGCTGACCGGAGTCATCTCCTCCGGCTTCTGGGGAGTTTTCTCTTTGCCTTCGGGCGGCATGCTCATCTCTACCTCGTCACCGTTTGAACAGCATCGCGGTCAGGGCTAAACACCTCAAAAGCTTCCATGGTGATGGTGTGCGCAGGGCAGCGCTCGGCACAGAGACCGCAGCGGATGCAAATGGTTTCGTCCTTCACCATTACGGAGCCTTCGGCTCCTGGGAGCTCCTGGGGCGTCAGGTGCTGCAAGGTGATGGGATCCGATCCGGCTTGCTCAGCGAGGTTTTTCTTTTCTGCTTCCGAAACCTTCAGTTGGCTGAGCGGCACGAGCGAGAGGCAGTCTTCGGGGCAAACGTCCACGCAGCCACCGCAAAGGATGCACTCCGTGCCCTCCGCTTCATTGCCCTCGAAGATGGTGTTGATCCAGCACTTCAGGCAGCGCGTGGCTTCCTGGCGCGCCTGTTCCTCCGTGTAACCCGACTCCACTTCAGCAATGCCGGTGCGGCGATCGAGCGCGATCGTCGGAACCGAGAGGCGTGAATACTCATCGTAGTCCTGGGCCATCTGGTGATGATCCAATACCGTGACCTGCACGTAGCGGGGCTGGGGTTTCCAGGCGGCGCCCCGCAGGTAGCGGCCGATTTCCTCTGCGGCCTTTTTCCCATCGGCGACGGCGCTGATGATGAGGCGAGGGCCAAATGCAATGTCACCGGCGGCGAAGACCCCGGGCGCGGTCGTCATGAGGGTTGCGGGATCGATCTTGACGATTCCCTGGCGAGTCGTCTCAATACCGTCCTGAGGCTTCAGAAAGGAAAGGTCCGAGGTCTGTCCGATCGCCAGGATCGCCGTATCGCTTTCGAGCACGCTCTCCGTGCCCGGCTCGAAGACGGGATTGAAGCGGTGCTGGGCGTCGAAGACCGACGTGCAGTGAACCGTTTCGAGCCCGGTCAGCTTCCCGTTATGGCCCAGAAATCGGGTCGGACCGCGTGAGGCATGAATCTTCAGGCCTTCGCGCAGGGCTTCTTCGATCTCCTCTTCAAAAGCCGGCATCTCGGCGCGCGATTCCAGGCACACCATGTGCACTACCCGCGCGCCGAGGCGCAGCGCGGTGCGGGTAACGTCCATCAGTTCCTTCATCGCCACGTCCCGTTCGGCGTCGCTCAGCCGGTCCGGCAGGCGGGGACCGCCCAGGGCATCGAGCACATGGCGTTGCTGTTCGCGCAGCGCCGTGCGCGCCACGTCCATCGCCACATTCCCGCCCCCAATCACCACCACACTTTTGCCGATCGAGAAGCGGTAGCCCAAGTTCACGTTGAGCAGGAAGTCGGTGCCGGTAATGACTCCGTCGAAGTCGTGGCCGGGAAGCGGCAGGTCGCGGCTGCGATGGAGACCAATGGCCAGCAGAATGGCTTGGAATCCTTCCGCACGCAGGTCTGTCAATGAAAAATCGCCGAGCCGGCTGTTCAAGCGCAACTCCGGCCCGAGCGCCAGAATTTCGCGGACCTGGGCCTGCACCACGTCGCGCGGCAGGCGGTACTCCGGAATGCCCAGGTGAAGCATGCCGCCCGGCACCGGCGCCGCTTCGAAAATCGTCACGGCGTAGCCGAGCAGGGCCAGATCGTGCGCCGCTGCCAACCCGGCAGGGCCTGAGCCGATCACCGCCACGCGCTCCGGGTGAGTCACCTTGGGTTTCTCGGGGAAGACGTCGAGGGGATTGCGCGATTCCGGCCCGTAACGCTCCGTGACAAAGCGCTTGAGGGCGCGAATGGAGATCGGGGCGTCGAATTGCCCGCGCCGGCAGGCCGTCTCGCAGGGGTGCCCACAGACGCGGCCGCAGATTGACGCCAGCGGATTGGGAAGGCGGGCGTAGCGATACGCTTCCTCGTAGCGCCCCTCCGCGATCTGCGAGACGTAGCGGCCGGCCTGCGTGTGAACCGGACAGGCCTGCATGCAGGGGAAATTCGATTCCAGCCAGCCCAGGTCTACGAGTTTGGTCTGTTGCTTGGCCACCTTGCTGCTCCGCTCTCAAGAACTCCGGCTTGCTCTGCGTGCGCCGCGCGTCGGGATCTTCCGGCCGGCTTAGCGTTGTACGGTAAGATTCACGGTTGTTGATTCACCCGCGACCGTGACAGACTGCGTGGCGGGCTTCGCCTCTTCACTCCAGGTCTTCAGGGTATAGCTGCCGTCAGGAACGTCCTTGATCTCGAATTCGCCTTCCTTGTTGGTCACCGCGAAGTAGGGCGTGGAAACGACCACCACATACCCCGACATCTCGGGATGCACGTTGCAGAGCAGGGAAGCCACCCCGAGATCGTTAAAGGTGAACGATTTTTGCTGACCCTGCGGCCAGGTGCCCATATTGTGAGCAAGCTTTTTGTTGCCACTTACGGAGGGCCAGTAAACATTGTGCCCCACCGGATCGCTGTTCAAGAATTGCACCGTCGTGCCCTTCAGGACGACCAGCACGTGAGGAACGAAAGTCATGTGCTTTTGATCCTGCACGGCGGGCTTCGAGGGCGGCGCAAAAGTCTTGCCGGGAATGGTGTCAACGTAGACGGCGATATTCTCGGAGGAGCGCATGCCTTGCGCCGTCACTTTGCCCTTGATTTCCCCGGCAAAGGCCAAGGCTCCGAAACTGAGCAACAGGAAGATAAGCGCAAGCACTAGGTGCAAATTTTTCTTCATATCTTCACCTCATATTCAGGATACTGACGGTTCTCCAGGCCAATCAGAGCACGTCGTCAGAAAACGAAATCTACTCCCGTCACAAACCCGTTCGGCCGGAAGTACTGTGAAGCTCCGGGAATGGGCACTTCCCAGTGCCGCTGGTACTCGAAAAGAGCCTTGATGTTGGCGCGAAGGAGGAGTTGAACGCCCGGGCTGAAACGGTTGCGCGTGAAGTTCTGGGAGAGGCCGCTCTGAAAATCCATCGGCGAATTAACGATGTCGTAACGCATGATCCCGATAAGCCACGGGTAGAACCAGTATTCGCCTTCGGCGAATCCGCCGCTGAAATTGACCGGAGGTCCCGGCATCAGCACACCGCTGTTTTCGCCCGTGACGAGCTGATTGGCATCGTGGCCAAACATGCCCAGGCCGTAGAGCTCGAACTGCCGGTATTTGAAGCGGAAGTCTCCCCCCACACGATAGAAGGGGTCGTGGATTGTGGGCAGACCGGGGAAGAGGGTTTGGTCCGCATTCAGGGCGTTTCGGCCATAGTAGTAGAACCCGCCCAGGCGCAGCGAGGTATGGTCCCGCGGCCCGGTCGGTCCGGCGGCCTGCACAGCATTGCGCGCCTGGGGATCCCGCTCCAGATTGAATTGCTTCCACACGTTGACGAACACATCCTTGCTGTTCCGCACGGCGGGGTTGTCGTTGTTACCGTTAATCACCGCCACGGACCACCAAAGGTTGCCGTCGTTGGGGTAGCCGCCGATTTCAATGCCGCGCTGAGGGGCTGAGAAGACAAAGGGATTATTCGTAGTGCCCATCCCGGTGGCGGCCATGGCGGCTTCGTCGTAGATGTCGTAGTCAGTGGGGTTGATCGACCGGGCTTGGGTGAAAGGTAAGTCCAACTCGAACTGACCAATGCGCAGATTGAGCGTGTCCTTGGGCAGACCGATGTAATGTCCCAAGTCGTTGAACTTGACGTAGCCGTCCCCAAGACCGCCATTAGCGCCGGAACCGCCTGTGGAAATGTCGTCGTCAATCCACCAGGTGATATTCTGCCCAAAGCTGCCCGCGCTGAGTATGGTAAACGTGTTGGGCGTGAACAGGTCGGTGCGTGGGAGGTAGCCGACCGCCAACGGTTGCTTGCTGTTGTAGGAAGCAAAGCCGGAATAACGAAAGCTGATCGGAATGCTTCCGGGAATCTCGCCCGGATAGATCGCCTTCGGGAATGCCTCTTTTTGAGCCTTCGCGCCTAGCATGACGGGAGGTTCCTTCACAAAGAACTCGTCATCCTTGGGGAACTTGAACCCATTCTTCTTGAACGCTAGCCCGAAATCATTGAGCTCGGGGAAATCATTGTGACAAGTGGCGCAAGAAGTCTGATATTTGCGCGAGAACGCTGGAATCCCGTAAGACCGGCTTGCCCAGATCAGGGACAAAAAGAGTAAGGCAGCAAGGGCGAAACTAATGGTCATCGTAGTCCAATACGACCTGTTGTTATGACGCATAGCGAGTTACCGCCTTTCACCGGGCACGGATGCCCTTGAATAATCAGCAAGGCTCTGGAGACGCGGTTCGAGGGGAAGGGTGGTTCGCGTGTCGCGGGCAGTCCAGCGCGCGACTGAGTATGGGTGGTGGATTGCCGGAGCCCAGCAACCAAGGCCATCCGACAAACTGCTGAAAGTGGGCATTCCCTAACCTCCCGAGCCAGAACCGCTTCAGAACATCAAGTAGTCTAAGGGATGAGGCGAAGCACCTTCAGTGACAGATAACCCAAGACATTGTGACCCGCGTCACAATGTCACCAGCACGAGATATGACACAACGCCCGAATCTATTGGGATATTTTGTCAAAGTGTGGTAACTTTAATTTGACATTTTCTTTTTCACGCTGGAATCTGCGCCTTGCTTAAGACATAATAGTGTTGCTGGGGTGACCCAATGCCCGTGGATCGACCGAGGGCTCCGTACAACCTGCCAGTCATCGAAAGCTGCCTAAGCTGTATAGCGCGAGAAGAGGGGCTTTTCTGTCAGCTCCCCCATTCTGCGCTTTCCACCCTGAATTCTCTCCGCCAGACTTCCTTCTATCCCAGGGGAGCTTTGCTGTTTGTCGAGGGACAGCCGGCTCGCGGGCTTTACATCATGTGCTCGGGCGAAGCGAAGCTTTATGTGAACTCCGCGGAGGGGCAGAGCCTCACGCTGCGTGCTGTCGAGCACGGCGAAGTGCTCGGTCTGAGCTCCCTGATAACCGATGAGCCTTATCCTGCCAGCGCGGAGACGTTGTGCCCAAGCCAGGTGAGCTTCATTCCACGTCTCGAATTCCTACAATTCGTGCGCGCCAATCCGGACGTTGCGTTACGCGTGGCCAAGCATCTCAGCATGGAACTCAGCCGGGCTTGGCAGCAGACCCGGATGCTGGCCCTGGCTCCGGATACTCATGCTAAGCTCACCCAATTCCTCTTGGAGTGGGCAGAAAAACACCGGCAGCCGGCCGCCGACGGCCTGCGTATTGCGCTTTACATGACTCATGAGGAAATCGCGCGAAACATTGGGGCCTCTCGCGAGAGCGTAAGCCGCATCCTCAGCGACTGGAAGCAGCGGGGAGTGATTCGGGTGAGCGGCGGGACGATTACCATCCTCCGCCCATTGGAACTCCAGAGCGCGACGACGCCCTTGGCCACGCCCTAGAGACCGGACACTGTCCAAGAACCTCAACCGGTGGGGAGTCATGGTTGGAGGAGACACGTTTTTCAATCTCCTCAAGGAATTCTGGCCCGATACTCGCCTCAAAATCCTCAAGAGATAGCATCCGCCCGGTCCGGCATTTTACTGCTTGGCCAACCTTGCTTTCCCTGATAGCATCCTAACGACCGGGCAAAAGAGCACTAATCCGTGGAGGTTTCTATATATGGAAACGAGGACGCGGGTGTACGTGTCCGCAGCGTGCGTGGCCCTCCTCTGTTGCTGGGTAGGGATGAATTTCGCTGAGGACCGGCCCACAGATCCCGGCGCGCTTCCCTTGACCGTCCAGGCGGGAACGCCTCTTCATGTGGTTTTGACCAAAAAAGTACCCGTCAAGCATGCCGGTGTTCCCGTCGAGGGGCGCTTGGTCGAGAATGTATACGTATTCGACCGCTTGGTGATTCCCGCAGGAAGCCAGGTGCTGGGACGTGTGGCAAGGGTGGAAACCGCTTCGCACAAACAGCAGGCGCTGGCCATCGCTAACGGCAACTTCACACCTCTCCGCAGGGCGCAGGTGGATTTCGACACTCTGGTGGGGAAGGATAGAAAGCCCATCCGTTTGCAAACCGCGGTGTTCCAAGGAGCGCCCAGCATGGTTCATGTCGTTGCGGGCGGAAACGAAAAGAAGAAAAAAGGACGCGTGGCGAGCAAAGTGGAACAGATTCATCAGCAGGTGTTGAACCAAGAAGAGGCAGCAATCAACAATGTGACCGCGCCGGGCAAGGTGCAGCGGCTGAAGGCGGCGCTGTCAGCAAGATTGCCCTACCATCGGCCGTCATTGCCATTGGGCACAAACTTCACCGCTGAACTCAAGACCCCTCTCACCCTGGGCACGGAAACCTCCTCACCCAAACAGTTGGAGAAGATGGGAGGGCCCATACCGCCTGGAAGCCTCGTTCACGTCCGGTTGGTTTCGTCCCTGAGTTCAGCGACCGACCACCTCGACGGCCCCGTACGCGCGGTGATATCGGAACCTCTCTTTTCTCCGCAGCATGCCTTGATCCTGCCAGAAGGGGCGCGGCTGAGCGGGACAATTACGCAAGTGGTTCCTGCCCGTCGATTCGGCCGCAACGGGCAACTCCGCTTTATGTTCCGGCAATTGGAGATGCCCTCCGGTGCGGCGCGCAAGGTTGAGGCCAGCCTGCACGGATTTGACGCTGCTTCAGAGGGTCACTTGCAGCTCGATGCGGAAGGTGGCGCTCATGCCGTCACCCCCAAGACGAATTACGTCATGCCCGCCTTCGAGGTTTTCCTGGCGACCACGTCCCTGGACCTCGACGAAGGGCGCAACGTAGTGCACGGAGGCGCCGCGGGGAATGGTGCGGACTATGCCGGAGCAGGAATAAGGGGTGGGGTAAGCCTTGGGTTCGCAGGCGCTGTTATCAGCTTGTTGGCTCACTCCCGCCCGGTCAGCGCCGGCTTCGCCTTCTATGGAGCGGGTTGGGCGATCTATTCTCACTTTGTAGCGCGCGGCGTCGACGTGGTCTTCCCAAAGAACACTCCCATGGAGATCCGCTTTGGGACCCACGACGGCTCAACACCGGCTCAGCCAAGCAATCACTTCGTTTCGCAGGTTGCGAAATCCGAAAAAATCTCCTGACCGTCCACTGTTTCGTGCCGCCCGGGCTGGAGGATGAACTCCCTTCTGTGGGCGCGGAATACATTTCGGCCAAGGGACGCTGGAGGCTGGAATAATCAGGAAGGCCTTGTAACGGCGGGGCTGAAGCCCTGCCCGACCCGTGGTGAGAAATGCGGGTAAGGGCAACCCTGCCGGTGCCTCACGATTCAAACGGACTTGGATGTAGTGTCTCCAAGGTTGCCAGTTAATCGTTCCATTGGGCTAAAGACCAAAAAGGGAGGTACGGATGCCAGCGAATACTGCAGACAACTGGCGCGCTTGTGTCGGGGGCCTCGGTGTCGTGTGTCTGTTCGCCACATTGGCCCCGTCGCTCGTGGCGCAGACGGATGGAACGGGAGCATTGACAGGCACGCTTATCGATCCGTCCGGCGCCCCGGTTGCGTTTGCCATGGTCACGGCGACCAGCGCGGACACTGGCCAAGTTCGACCCGGGGCCACGGGGACGGACGGCACTTATAAGTTTAGTCTGCCGCCGGGCAACTACACTATGAGGCTTGAGTGCCGCGGTTACAAGACGGTGGAGATTCCTTCCGCAACGATCAACGAGAACGAGACGGTCGTTTTGGATCGGAAGCTCGAGGCGGACGCGCAAACGAATAGTAATACAGCAACGCCTCCTCAGAAGCAGACAACGGCCCCTTCCAATAACCCGACGGCGCCTTCGCTCCAGGATCTCGGCATCACTCCGGCTCAAGCCAAGGGCAGTGCCGAGGCTCAGGCACTCCTTGACAGACGGACACACATGCTCAAGGTCCATCAACGGCTCGGATTGATAACGATTGCTCCTTTCGCCGCCACGCTCATCACTTCCGCGGCCGCCGGTGGAAGGCAGACCAGCACCACCGGCCGTGACCTGCATGCCGCTCTGGGTGTGACGACGGCGGGATTGTATTTCACGAGTGCTTACTTTGCTATCCGGGCGCCCAAGATACCCGGCACCCAAACTCGCGGGCCCATCCGCCTGCACAAGATCCTGGCCTGGATTCACGGTCCGGGGATGGTCCTGACGCCCATCCTGGGGGAGATAGCTTTCGCTCAAAAGAGCCGCGGGGAAAAGGTTCACGGGATCGCCTCGTTGCACGGGCCGGTGGCCATCGCGACGGGAGCGGCGTTTGGATTGGCTGTAGTATCCGTATCCTTTAAATTCTGAAGAGGGCTTATGCTTGGAAAACTACTGATAGGTTTCTGGGTGCTATCGCTTCCCGCCCTTGCCGGAGCGGATAGCCAATGGGTGCTTGAACAAAGCACTCTCACCTATCATGTGTCTCACCGGCTGCATCAGAGCGAGGGCGTCAGCCTTGCGGCGCGGGGCAAGGGCGTTTGCCACGACGGACAATGCGATTTCTTGATCGCGGTGCCCGTGAAGTCGTTCGATTCGGGGGACAGCAACCGCGATCTTCACATGCTTCAAGTGACGCGCGGCGCGCAATTTCCCATCGTGACCGTGCGCACCCGCGTGCCCGAATCGGCCTCCGCATCCGCGACGATCTATCTCGATCTGGAGATCCAGTTCGCCGGCCAGACCGCCCTGTATAAGCAGGTTCCATTCCAACGGGTGGCGCAAGGAAGCGAAACCCGGATAACAGGAACAATTCCGGCAAAGCTCTCCGACTTCAAAATCGACCCACCATCGTTCCTAACGGTCCCTGTCAAAAACGAAATGCCGGTGCGCGTCGACATGACTTGGCATCCGATGTGAAGGGCTGGCATCGCGCCCTTCCGTTCCGGTTTGGGTAGCGTCCCTTTTGAGTGCTCGGACTTCGGTGGGCTGCCAACCTTGCTTTCCCTGATAGCATCCTAACGACCGGGCAAAAGAGGACCAAATCCCACCAAAGGCGGTTCAACTACCTTACATTAGCCAGAAAAGCAACCGCCCTCGCCAGAGCCGGGTCCTTCCCTTCCGCTATGTCGCGTCTTGTCTGCTGAACCGAAATGTCCGGCTGGATTCCCTCACCCACAAACTCGGTCCCGTCTGGAAATCGGTCCCACTTGGTGCAGATCATAACGCTTGTACCAAAGATCCTTATGAACAGAGGCTGTCCAGTAGACCCGCCGGTCGCGGTACCGATCAAGATAGCGCGCTTGGTCGCCTTCAGCGGTACTACAAAGTCTTCAGCGGCACTAAGAGTCTTGGGCCCGATCAGGACCACGACTGGTTCCAGGTAGGGCTTCTCGCCCCGGGGCTGGATCGCGTCTGCCTCCCCCTCGTACCACTCTTCGGGCTTCCCCCAGGCGCGAAGTGCGGGCTTGTAATCCCGCGTGCGCCATTTCGAGGTCTGGCTGGTGGCTTTGTCAATGAGACGCGCTATGATGGCATAACAGTTTTCTGAGGAGCCGCCGCCGTTATCGCGGACATCCAAGATAAGGCCCTTGGAGTTAAGCACCTCGTCGAAGTGGGAGTCAAATTCCTTCGCCACTTCGTCGCTCCCGAACGTGTTGAGCGCCACATAGGTGATCCCCGGCGGCAACTTGCGGAATTCGACGGGCGGCTTTTCCCTCCACTTCGCCGCTTCCGGATGCTTACTCAGGTCACACGAGAGCTCGACCGTATGCATCTTCCCCTCGATGTCCTGAAATGTGGCTGACAATCTGGTGTCCGTTTCGCCCTCCAGCAGCCGCGGGAATGCACGGTTACCCCGATCCTGAGGCGTGGACGCAGCAATATAGGGGTAAATCTTCTTCTTGAGCATCTCCTGCACCGGTACGCCGTTCACCGCGACCAGTTCCATGCCGGGCAAGACTCCGCTGGCCAGGATTGCAGGCGTTTCCCCCACGGTTGTAACAACGGGCCTGCCCTCAATCGGCTCAATGTTCAACGCAGGTGTGTCCTTGAAACCGCCCGCGAAAACTTGAGTGTGGCTGTCCTTCAGCAGTGCCACGACTTCTTCGAGAACCTCGGTGTACTCTTCCTGGCTCCCAGCGGCGGCAATGCGCGGCAGGTAAAGCTCCAGAATGCTGTCCCAATCCAGGTCAGGGCGCCGGTCAAGGAAAACGAAGTTGTACTTCACCTCGCTCCACAGACGAGCAAAAGCTGCCATGCGCAGGATTCTGCGCTCTTCGTCAGTCACAATCCCTCGTGGAATCCAGGTAATGTAAGTGGGATCGACCACGTCCCTGGCGACGACCTCCATGACCAAGGCCAGGGAGTCGATCGACTCGCTGATGTACTTCAGCTCTTCCGGCGAATTACTTCCCTCGTCCGCAAACCTGACCTTGAAGGGAATTCCGAACCCGAAGTTGAACAGGTAGCGGCCCCGTAACACGATGGCAGCAACAGCGTCGAGCCCATTTGGAACTCGCAGGGTCGTGAATACGAAATAGTCCGGGAACTTCGCCCCACTGTGCCACTGCCCGCGCTGGTCAAAGATTCGCTTCGCGGATTCTTCGTCTTTGAACTCAATTACATCGATCCAGGGGCGCTGCTTCGCTCCCTCGAAGTGTTTCCACCACACCTGCCCTTCCACCGGCACCATTTTAGCTCCCAGGCGGACCTCCGTTCCCGGCGTCTTGGGAATAACCTCGATTCCGGAATTGCGCAGCATCGCCGGTAGGCTTTCGAGCGCGCTCGGTAAGTCCTTCGCCAGCCTTGCCTGCTGTAGCGGACGGGTGAGATCACCAGGGCGATCCATAACTTTTCTGAAATTATCCATAAAGCTGGGTTGGGTTTGGGCATGGGTTGGGGATGTTAGCAGCGTGAGTGTAACTCCGAAGACCCACACAATGAACGGCAGGCGGATGAATAAAGGCCTGACCTTTGTCGTTGAAAAGAAGGCTGACATGATATTCCTCCATACCAATAAAGGTTGACAAGCGTCTCCGATTTAGACCGGCTGGATCGCATTTGGTTTGGAGCCGAGCCTCGCGGAGATTCGTATGTATCGGACGGAGCCTCTGTTCAAGCCGTCAGTTAGCAAATTCTGCCAGTTGCAGCTTCGGGATGTCGAGCTCGCGGCGAATGTGGGCAAGAGGCTTCATGGTAGTGAAAGCCAGTGTTGTGGCGCCTGTCGGTACGGGCCAACTGTAGTCTGAAATCGGGCTGATGCCAAACTCAGCAGGATAGGGTGAGTAATCCACTCGCTGCTGCTCCCTGGGCACTTCCTTATCGAATCTATCGAACCGCGCTAGGACGTACACGGGCTGGCGAAAAGGCGCCCGGCAACTAAGCGCCGTCCGGTCAGGTCCCTGCGGATCGAACTCGCATGGTCCGACACCCGGCACGCGACGCGGACCACCCCCCAGCGGCACGTCCTCCGTGTGAGGATTACCCAGCACCGTCAGGTGAATAGTGAGGTGGAGGCGCACGGGTGTGCTCTTCAACCGCTCGAAAACGCTGCGCTCGACTAGGGCGTCATGCCAAACCGTGTCAGGCGGGGTTTCTCCGAAGAACAGCGACGTGTTCAAGGGCTTGCCGTTGGGCAGAGTCAACTCTGCCCACATCGCGTCGACCACGGCCGTGGTTCCGGAGGGCACGCCGTAGAGACGAACCGGCAAACTCACGCGCACAGTGCCCTGAGGCGCGGGCGACTCTGTTGGCGGTGGGCCGTTTCCCGGTGAGAAAACGGCGGCGATGGATGACGTATCGAGGCGCGATTTGACGAGGCGCGACTGTAAGGCGAAGGTTGTGTCCCCAGGCAGGAATCTACCGCCGCACAGCACGAGCAGCACAGCCGCCACGAAAATCGTGCGAGAGACCCAGGTGCGCCGGGCGCGGTACTGAAGGATCATGATAGCCAGCGCGGTCAAGAGCAAAACCAGGCAGACCAACGAACCCCCGATCCACCCGCCCCCAACGCTGAGTCCAATCCCGATTGCGCCCCCGTACGGACTGAGAACAATTTCCAGGACAATGATGGAGACGATGGTTGCTAGAACCACCAACACCACTTGTGCGAAGCTGGTGGTGATGCAGGCCAGCACCACCATGGGCAGGAGAAGTACGGCAAAGACCGCCACTTCGTGCCAGAGGAGGCCCCCCGGATTGGCCCAAGGACGAAATCCTTGCAGGGTCAGGATGAAACAGTCGGCGAGCAGGAGGGGGAAACTCACAAAGGCCACAATGAAGAGCAGCTTGGCCCCCAGCAGGCTGGTCCAGCGATAGGGCCTCGTAACCCAGAACTGTCGATCTCCGGGCAACGGCTCTCCGTAGACGGCCAGGGAAGCCAAATACCACCAAGCCATCGGCAACAGAAAACCACGCAGCATGCCAGCCGTTAGGTTCAGCCTCGCGTTTCGCGCGCTGTAGAGTGGACTCCAATGTCCCTGCAACCAAGCGTAAGCCGCAGTCAACACCAATATCACGATGACTTCGTATCGGAGTCTTCGGACATCCTTCAGGAAAATATGCCAGGCTTGTCGCATGGTGTGTCCTCCCGATCAGGCTGCCTTCCGGGCTGACTTCGCCAGGGAAACGAAGATGGCCCGAAGGGCCATGGGGTTAATAGACACCGCGCGCGCCGACGGAAAGGCTTGACGGATTTCCGCGGGCGTGGAATCGGCATTGAACTGCGAGTCGACAAAGCGCAGAACGGCTGCACTCTTGGTCGGGTCGAGCCACCCCTGTGGCCAGGGTGCGGGCAAAGACGGCGGCTCGTCAAACGTGATCTGAATCTCGCGGAAACGCGCCGCGAGCGATGTCATCTCCTCGGAAAAGCGCAAGCACCCGCCGTCAAGATAACCAATGTGACTTGAGAAGGTTTCGATTTCCGCGAGATCATGAGAAGAGATCATGACCGTCGCGCCCGCGCAGCGTTCCAGGAGAGCTTCGATAAGCTCATCGCGTACGAGTGAATCGAGGCCGGCGAACGGCTCGTCCAAGACGATGAGCTTGGGATGGTAGGCGAGCGATGAAGCCAATGCCGCCTTGATCCGCATGCCTCGCGAAAGCTCTCGCAGCCGGCGGCCACGGGGCAGGTCCAGTTGCCGAAGCAGTTCTTCGGCCCAGGCATTGTCCCAATCCGGGTAGAAGGGTCTGAGCCAGGACATCAAGTAGTCGACCGTCATCCAGAGAGGCAACTCCTGGTTTTCCGAAACGTAGCCAATCTGAGAAAACTGCGCAGGACCGAGGCGCCGCGAATTGGTTCCGAGGACTTCGGCGCTCCCGGCGCTGGGGCGCAGAATGTTCATGAGAGTCTTGATCGTAGTTGTCTTGCCTGCGCCGTTGGGCCCCACAAGAGCGAAGATGGAACCTTCCTCGATCTCCAGATTCAACTTCTCGACCGCATGCGTGTGGCGGAATGATTTCGAGAGCTCGCGAGTACGGACTACACTCATGGCTTGCTCCTTGCGCCGCTTGCGTCCAGCCTCTTCCAGTGTTCCGCAAGGGCATCCGCGACATCGTTGAGCCGCATGCCAAGCCGCTTGGCTTCGACAACCAGTTGCTCGAGTTCCGTTCGCAGGAGACGACTACGCTCGCCGGCAGTGGAGGGAGGCAGAGCAGCGACCACGGTTCCGAGACCCGGTCTGACCTCCAGAAGCCCCTCGTTCACCAGGTGTGTGACTACCTTGTGGGCAGTGTTCGGGTTGATCTTGAGCTCCTTGCTCAAGGTCCGAACCGAGGGGAAGGGATCACCTGGCCGCATTTGCCCGGATACAACAGCCTTCTTGGCGGCGTAGACGACCTGCTCATAAAGCGAGATGCCGGGCCGGAATGCAAGGCGGAACGGGATCATGCGTGTACTATTGCACCTAGTACACAGGGATGTCAAGCGAAAAATGATCGCATCGCAGCAGCGATCCCAAATCCGCTTTGTCGGTAGCGCAGCATGAGAGGGGACCTGAGGTCTCCCGCACGCCACTGGTCCCTAAACCGCCCATGGGGCCTTGCCCGAACGACTTTGACTGGAGTAGCACGACAGCATTAGGATGGTCGTTGCACCTGATTTTACTCTTGTACGGAGCCGTATGGACCTCAAGGAAATTCTTTCGCACCTGGAACGAAATGAGGGCTACTTCCCAAGAGCCGCCGTTCAGGAAGCCATTGACCACCGCGTCGAGATCGTCCCGGCGCTGCTTGGAATTCTTGAAGACGTGGCCAGAGATCCAGAGCCTTTCACATCCGATGGGGGCCGCTTCATCCACATTTACGCCATGTATCTGCTGGCCCAATTCCGGGAGACTCGAGCCTACCCACTGCTCGTCCAGATCTTTTCCGCCCCGGGCGAAATGCCATTTGACTTGGCTGGCGATCTTGTTACACAGGATCTGGGCAGGATTCTGGCCTCGGTTTCAGACGGGGACGTGGGTGGCATGACTTCGCTGGTGGAAAACGAGCAAGCCAATGAATACGTGCGCTCAGCGGCCATGGATGGTCTTGTGACGCTGGTGGTGTGCGGCCAGCGAACACGGGAAGAGGTCATGGCCTACTTCAGCAGCTTGTTCCACAAGTTGGCCCGAAGGCCGAGCCAGGCATGGAATGGGCTGGTGAGTGCCTGTGCGGATCTCTGTCCTGAGGAGGTAGTTGAAGAGATTCGTCAGGCTTACGAAGACGGTCTGGTCGACCCTGGTTACATTGGATGGAAAGACATTGAACGTGCCCTCGCGCTCAGCAAGGAAGCGGCCATCGAAAGCTTGAAGGACCACTGCCAGATGATCACGGACGTGGGGGAGGAGATGGCTTGGTGGGCGTGCTTTGACGAAAACGTTTTGGGCAAGGGCCTTCGCAAAGCGCCTCCTAGTCTGCCTCAGGCTAGTCTCTGGCCGCAGGAACCGATTCGCCGAGTTCAACCTAAAGTGGGACGGAATGATCCCTGTCCGTGCGGGAGCGGAAAGAAGTTCAAGAAGTGCTGTGGGCGTTAAGGAGTCCGGGTTGGGGACTGGGGGCTGGGGGAGAACAGTAGGCAGTAGGCAGTAGGCAGTCGGCAGAAGGGGGAGGGCAATCCAAAATCCAAGATTTCCCCCGGTCCTAGCCCCCAGCCCCCAGTCCCTGCTTTTCTGCTTACTGCCTACTGCTTACTGCCTACTGTTCTCCCCCAGCCTACAGCCCTGGCTCGACGGCGGGGGCGAGTGGCGGAATCAGCGCAATCCGGGGACGGGTCAAATACTCGCGCAGGTAGCGGCGGTAATTGTCGTCGGAAGGCACGGGGTCCGGCGCTGCGGGCGGGTAGTTTGCCATTTTACGGAAGGGCAAGGGCTGGACGGTCCAGGCAAAAGCGGTGTTAGGCTCGCCGTCCTTTGCCCAGCCGTGGGTGTAAAGGAAGAAATCCCGTTTGCATCCGGGCTGGAGCGGCGGGAGCCTTCTGCCATCGAACCTCACCGTGATTTCGTCACCCGTAGCCATCACCACCAACTGGTCATCAACGTGGGCGAGCAATTTCCCCACCGGGCCATAGCGTGTGTACTTGCCCTGCATGGGATTCCAGGGGGCGTAGGCAAGCACGTTTTCATAATCGAACGAATCGGGACGAAGGTGTTCAGGGTCGCTGACGGGGGTGGAGAATCCGCGATAATGCAGGTCTGCGGAGAGCAGCGGAAGTTCGGTTGGCGCGGGGGCCTTGGCATCGTCGAGGGAGAAAAAGATCTGGTCCCAGTAAACGCACAAGTTGGTTACGATGCGCACATGATGGTCGGCGGTGAGGAACTTGCCGGTCAACTCCACGCGCATAGTACGGCGGGTGCCGCTCGGCAAGCCCATATCCGGAATCACGGTTTCCCATTCTCCCTGCGCGTTACGGACTTGCAGGTAAGGAGAAATCATCTCGAGTTGCTTATTGGACATCAAGGCGCGCGAGCCGTTCGAATCCGTCCAGAACACCCAGCCGTTCAGCCACAGTGAGACACGGGCGGAGGGGGGCAGGTCTCCTAAATCCAGGGTGAGAGTGTGAAGGTCAGCGAGGCCAAGGATGCGGTGGCGAGCGAAGCCGGCAGGATACTGGCCGTCCTGCTCGAGCAGCAAGGGCAGAACGCCGTGGCCTCGATCGTCCACGGCGGAAACGGGGAAGCGCTTTTCGCGCAGGGAATAAAGGGCTGGGGGCTGAGGCGAAGAAGAATAAATTTCGTTGGAGTAAATCTCCTGGGAGGCCGGATGGTCCACAGCCACAAGCCGAAGCTGGTCAAAGAAATCGACTTCCCTCAACTCGTCGGTGAGCTGGAAAACATACTGGCCGTCTTGCGCCTGCAGATCCCCAGGGAGGCGCACAAGCTCTTCGGGGAATGGCTTGGTTCGAGTGCCGTCCGGGGCCAACTCGCCCAGCGGGGCCATACCCAGGACATCCGTCACGAAAACGTAGCGCTGGCCGTTCCAGGCGTAAAGGAGTGGGCAGGAGGTAGCCAGGCGTTCGGATTCGCGGACGTCAATCGGCTTGTCGGTGGCGACGTCGATCCAGTTCT
>JBEKUR010000023.1:0-49069 GCA_049514855.1 Terriglobia bacterium | reverse complement strand
CCCGCCCCAGTTCCAATCTTCCGCGGTTAATTCTCGATTTCACGGTACCCTGGGGAACCTTCAGGACCAGGGCAATCTCCTCGTAATCGAGGTCGTGCAGGTCTCGCAGGATCACTGCTTCCCGCAGATCCGGCGAGAGCCTGTCCAGGGCCAATTGCAGGATCTCCCTGCGCTCCCGCGATTCCACCCGGCCAGTAGGCTCCATATATGGGCTTGGCTTTTCCTGCGCCGCAGGCAACTCGTCTTCCAGCGAGGAGGTCACACGGTCTTTCCGGGTGCGTCGGTAGTGGTCCACCAAATGGTTGCGCGCCACCCGGTTTAGCCAGGTTGAAAAGGCGCCCTGAGCAGCATCATAACTCTTGAGAGTCTGGAAGACTTTGATGAAAACTTCCTGGGTCACATCTTCGGCTTCTTCCACCCGGCCCGTGAAGCGGTAGCAGAGATTATAGATTTTTCGAGTGTAATCCCTTAGCAGGGCCTCCCAGGCGGAGTCCTCACCGGCGAGGCAACGGTCCAGTAGTTCCTGATCCTGTTCCACTCCGGCTCACCTCAGCCATTTCCCGAGAACGACGGACGTCGATCCCCTCCGCCGCCTCGCCCTACAGCACATTGGCTTGCCCGGCATTGTAACAGAATGCAGACCATCATTGCAGGGCGAATGAATTCTGAATTGTGAATTCTGAATTGCTTCCTTCTCCTTACTGCTCACTGCCGACTGCTTTTTGGCCTCTCGTCGTCAGTGGTCCGCCGGGAAAACGGGGTCGGGCAATTTGAATCCTGAATTCAGAATTCTGAATCGCCTTCCTCCTGCTCCCCACTGACTTCTGTTTTCTGACTGCTGGGCTCAGGGGTCGTGCCTGCGTTGAATTCATCCCAGGCTATCCAGAATTGTCACGCCGACCCCAACCAATGATCGCCATCCCTCCATTCATGGGGCGCTCTCTGCCCACGCTCGCCGTCTCATGCGGGAGTGGTATAATGACCCGCCGGCTGAAGAGGGAGTGGTAACGCCATGGCTACCAAAATTCTGCCCAGTCTTGAAACGGCCGAGGGGTTGATCGTCGAAGTCGAGGAGTGGTATGAGCGGGTCCGCAAGATTCGCCAAAAGATGACCTGCGTGGAGCGCGGAAGCGACCCCTATCAGGACCTCCTCTCCGAACTCTCAGTCGAGCTTGATTGGCTGAAGATGAAAGCCGAAGTCGCCGCCGAAGCCATCGACGAATACCACGAATCCCTGCCAGAAGACGAATAGCATCCAACCAATCAAAGAATCTACTTGGGCGCAGCGCGCGACGCACAGTTTGGGTCTCTCGCGACGGGCGCGATCAATCATGAGCGGGGCGCGGAGGCCCGGAATTGGGATTTGGGATTCAGGGGTCAGGGAAGACCTTGTCGCCCACCCGCGAAACCTGCATGCCGAACTACCAGGACCCAGCTATGCTTTGCTCTCCTGCCGGGGACTGAGGGCCTGCTGCAACGTGACGACACCGTCCCTGATCGCCATACAGGCGCGCAGAAGGTGGAGTTCGTACATCATCTCGTCCCGAGGGAATTCCCCCTTGATCAAATGGCGGAGTTCCTCGAGCTTTTCAGCGGGAATACGCGCGTCGCGGGCGACTTCCTCGTAGTCAAAATAGGTCACGCTCCGCGCCTCCCCAAACAACCCCTCACCCGGCCCGCTCCGGCTGGTGAAAGCGCCGGTAGCGGGCCACCCTCTCCCCTCGGGAGAGGGCAGTTTTCCTAACTCGACCGCACAGGAAACAATCGTAGGCTCTTCCTACTTGCTGCGGATTGCCCTCTGCCGACTGCCTACCGCCATCTGCCTACTGCCTAGTCTGTTCCCCCACCCCCCGCACCCACTTTCTCCAACTCCGCCCCCGTCGTGGCTGACACCACATCGTGCAATGAGTTCCCGTGCGAATCCATGGTGACGATGGCAGGGAAATCCTTGGCTTCGAAGACCCACATAGCTTCGGGGACGCCGAGTTCCTCGAGCAAGTAGACGCTTTGGACCTTGGGCAGGCAGCGAGCGTAAAATTGCGCGGCCCCGCCGATGGCGTGGAGATAGACGGCTCCGAATTCTTTGAGACCTGCCAGGGTCTTCTGGCCCATGCCGCCCTTGCCCATTACAGCGCGGATGCCGAAGCGCTTGATGACGTCGGCTTCGTAGGGTTCTTCGCGGATGCTGGTGGTGGGGCCGGCAGCGTTGGTGCGCCAGCGCGTATTGGGCGATGTTCCCTCTTTCATCATGACTGGGCCGCAATGGTAGAGGATTGCGCCGTTCAGATCGCAGGGGGCGTTGTGGTGCATCAGGTACTGGTGAGCGGCGTCGCGGCCGGTGATCATCGGCCCATTAATCAAGACCACGTCACCGACCACGAGGGCGCGAACTTTTTCTTCGCTCAGCGGAGCTTCCAGCCGAATTTCTCTGCCTGACACCTGGAACCCGGCGCCCGCCACTAGTCGGTCTACCGGGCGCTTGGGGTCGCGGTAGAGCCACTGCTTGACGGCGCCGGACTCGGTTTCAAGCAGCACGCCGAGCCGCCGGAAGGCCCAGCAATCGTAGGCGACGGAAACGAAAAAGCACGCGGGCAGCCGGTTGGCGGCGGTGATCTTGCAGCCAATCAAGGAGACTTTGCCGCCAAAGCCCATCGTGCCCACCCCAATCTTATTGGCCTCGTCCATGATTTCCTGCTCGAGTCTGGCCAGTGTAGGGTCGGGGTTCACGTCGTCGAGCGGGCGGAAGAGTTGCAGTTTCGCCAGGTGGTAGCCCGTCGCGCGGTCGCTGCCGATGCAGACGCCAATGGCGCCGGGCGCGCAGCCCTGTCCCTGCGCCTGCCACACGGCGTGCAGGAGGCATTTCTTTACGCCTTCGAGGTCGCGGTCGACACGGCCCAAATGTTCGAGCGTGCAGGGCACCGAATACTGGATGTTCATGTTCTCGCAGCCGCCACCCTTGAGGATCAGGCGCACTTCGATATTCGGCTCTTCCCACTGCTCGAAGTGGACGACAGGAGTGCCGGGACCAAGGTTGTTGCCGCTGTTCTTGCTGCTGATCGAGTCCACCGAATTGGGCCGCAGCTTGCCGCGCTTGGTGGCTTCGACGACGGCCTCCTGGATCTGCTTCTGCATCACAATCTGGTTCACGCCCACAGGAGTTTTGATTTCGAAGGTGAGCATGCCCGTGTCCTGGCAAATGGCGCCTGCATCTTCGTACGCCATGTCAATGTTCTGGCCGATGATGGCCAGCGCCTGGCCCGCCTGCGTTTGCGGGTGCTCGGTCTTGAGCGCCTCCCCCATGGCCTGGCGCACGTCCGGGGGCAGGTTAGTGGAAGTCTGAATAATCAGTTCCAGCATGCTTTCTTTGAAGAATTGCATTGGGCCCTCCCTTGCGAATTATAGCGCGGAATGGGGAAACAAGGATTCAGGATTCAGGAGTCAGGAGTCAGAAGACAGAAGAGAAGGTTTCAGGTGCCAGGTGTCAGGTGTCAGGAAGGCAGTGACCCGCCGCGGCGGGACGAGTGACGAGCAGAAGGGCAGGTTACTGGGGACAGGAGTCAGGAGTCAGAAGAGCAAGTGCCGCGGGAAAGCGGGCCGAGCCTTGGTAACAACTGACAACTGACCGCTGACCACTGATAACCGACAACCCCCAAATCCAAAATCCAAAATCGAAAATCCAAAATCATAGGAATGGATGCTTGCGCACGGGCCGGACACGGAGTATGCGGGTAAGGTCTTCCTTGATTATCGCGAATGCCTCCTGGGGAGTATCGGCAAAGCGGATGAGTTTCATTTCTTCCTCCTGAATGGTTCCCGTCTCGAGAAAATAGCCGAAGTCGACGGCGCGCTTCCAGTACTTTGAACCGTAGAGCACAATGGTTACGCGATGACCCATCTTGTGTGTTTGCAGGAGGGTGAGCATTTCGAAGAGCTCGTCCATAGTCCCGAAGCCGCCCGGGAAGGCGATGAGGGCCTTGGCAGGCTGGGCGAACCAGAGCTTGCGCATGAAGAAGTATCGGAACAGAAAGCTCAGTTCCGGCAAGATGTAAGGGTTGGGTCGTTGTTCGACAGGCAACTTGATGTTCAGCCCGATGGACTTGCCGCCGGCCTCGGAAGCGCCGCGGTTAGCGGCTTCCATGATCCCCGGCCCCCCACCTGAGCAAACCACGAGGAAGCGGGAATCGTTCTGGAGGGAAAGCGCCCATTCCGTCACCAGGCGTGAAAGTTCGCGCGCGGCCTCGTAATACTGGGACATGTCCAGGGCCATGCGCGCTTTCCTCAGCTCCGCAGCAGTGGCGTCCGTGCCGCCACCTTTCCCACGGCTTTCCAGTTCCCTCAGCTTCTGAAGCGCCACCTCGCGCGGTCGGATTCGCGCCGAACCGAAAAATACCACGGTATGCTGGATGCCGGCGCGCCGCAGTCTTGCCTGCGGTTCAAGGTATTCGCTGAGGATACGCAACGTACGGGCATCACTGCTTTCCAGGAATCGGTGGTTCTGATATGCCAGCAAGGGCATCTTCACGTTTTCATGCTTCCCATTCGCCATGCGGTTCTTCTCCCCCCAAAAGGTCCGGAACATTAGAGAGAATACCAAACGGAAGCGACCTTGGGTTACCAAATTGGGCACTGGTCAATCAATTGCTTTCACGGTAGGATTATGCTGTAGAGTAGGGGAGTAGCGTGCGGAAAGTCGCGCCCTATTTCTCGCTCGGCGCGCGATTTCGCAATTCAACATGTCCACAATATCAATTCGTTCGCACATCAGTGGGGGAGTACAAAATGTTTTCAGTTACGCGACGTGAATTCATGCTCCAGAGCACTGCGGGGGCAGCCAGCCTGGGATTGTTTCTGAACGGGAAACGAGTCCATTTGGAGGCTGCGCCGTTGCCCAGGCCGGCGAGTCCGAACGATCGGGTCAATGTAGGTTTCATTGGCTATGGTATTCGCGGGTGCTTCTTGATGGAATGCGTAAAGCAAACCGAGCAGGCTAATCTGATTGCCGTTGCCGACTGCTACCGAGGGCATCTCGACCGCGCCAAAGAACGCACCGAGGGCAAAATCGAAACCTATTTTGCGCAGTATAAGAAGTTGCTTGAAAGAAAAGACCTGGATGCCGTGCTTGTCGCCACCCCAGACCATTGGCATACGCCGATGGTGGTGGATTCTTTGTCGGCCGGAAAGGACGTTTACATCGAAAAACCGATGACCTACCGCATCGCGGAGGGGCCAAAAGTCATTGAGGCGGCGAGAGGCAATAATCGGATTGTCCAGGCAGGGAGCCAGTGGGTCTCCTCCCCGCTGCACAAGAAGGCGAAGGAAATTGTGCAGTCCGGAAGAATTGGTAAGGTGACCAAGATTATCGCCTCCTACAACCGGAATAGCTCCACCGGCGCGTGGAATTATCCCATCCCGCCAGACTTGAAAGACGGCGAGAACTTCAGTTGGGAGGAATGGCTGGGCTCAGCCCCTAAGCGCCCCTTCGATGCGGAGCGCGTGTTCCGGTACCGTAAATACTGGGATTACTCCGGCGGGATCTCTACGGATCTCTTTGTCCACTTGATCAATACGATTCACTTCGTGATGGACGCCAAGATGCCGGACACCGTCGCTGCCCTTGGTTGTATCCTGGTCCGGCACGATGGCCGCGAAGTGCCTGACACGCTCGACGCTCTGTTTGATTACCCAAGCTTCCACGTGAATATGAGCTCGACCATGAACAATTCCAGCGCCACCCAGCAGGGCATTCAATACCTCGGCACCGAGGGCACGCTGATGGTTACTCTTGGCGCGGACATGACCTTAACCAACGAGACCCCAAGGGAGAGCTACCAATCTCAAATAGAGCCCTGGCCTAAGAAGCTGCAAGAGCAATTCTGGAGCGAGGGCAAACATCGCGAAGAGTCGAACCCCTATGTGCGGACAGAAGGCTCCATGGACTTCAAGGCGAGCGGGCCAGAAGCGACCGTCTTCCATCTGGCCGAGTTTTTCGATTCCGTTCGCAGCAGGCGCGAACCTGTGGAAGACGCCGAGATGGGGCACCGCTCTGCGGCCGCCGGCCACATGGTGAACCTCTCGGTCCGCAGCGGGAAGAAGATGGTTTGGGAGGCCGCCAGCGGCACGGCCAAAGAAGCCTAGGTGTGATCTGGTGATTCAGACGATTTAGCTCTCAGCTATCAGCCATCAGCTCTCAGCGAGCGGTAGGGGGACGGCTTGCCGTCCCCTGGTCGTCGCAAGGAATGTGTCGTCCAAAGGGGGTAGGGCAAGCCCTACCCCTACAATGGCAAAGGCTCAGTGCGAGCCGTTTGCTGATAGCTGACGGCTGATAGCTGGTAGCAGCACATGGTCCACGCAACACATTCCCTCACCTAATTCACCCATGGGCGTGAGGTCTTGTAGGTAGCTACCCGTTCCGGGAGCCAATCCCTCAATTCGGGCGTCAAGTAAAACCGCGGCCACAGCATATCCTCGTCAGCTCTTATGACTCCTTCACTGAGAGCGGTTGTTGCCAGAGGAGTCTGCGGATAGATGCGGAGGCCGACGGTAATCTTCAAGGCCTCGAGATTCAGGGAATCGGCAAACGAAAGGCTTTCCTCGACGCTGTCTTTCGTCTCCCCGGGACCTCCCAACAGCAGGAATCCCATCCGCTCTATTCCCGCCTCCGCGAACATCGTTGAGACTGCGCTCACCTCTTGTCTATTGAACTGCTTGTTGAGGCTGCGCAGCATCCGGTCAGAGCCGCTCTCGAAACCAAAACTGATCTGGCGGCAGCCTGCTTGCCTCATGAGTTCCACAAGCTCCGTATCGATCCACTTTGGGTAAATGATGCACCATAGATTGAGGTCGAGTTCCGCGTGTATCACCTGGCGGCAAAGGTCATTTGCATAAGTGGGCGGAAGGTTGAACGTGTTATCGACGAAGTTGAAGTTTCGGCATCCAGTCTCCCTCAGATCCCTCAGCCACCTCACGATTCGGTCGGGCGAACGTCTTCGTACCGATTTCCCCTCGATCGCGCTGGTGGAACAAAAGGTGCAGTCCAGCGGACAACCTCGCCGGCTCTGCACTGGCACCCAGAGCTTGCGGTTGTCAGCACCGGAAGGAATCCAAAGACTGGGCTCTGGGAGAAGCAGATCATCCAGGTTCTTTTCAAAGCTCCTGCCCTCCGCGGGCTGACCTGGGAGGCAAATCCCGGGAATGTCCGAAACTTGCGCACCCTTGCCTATTCGCTCCACCAGGAGAGGGAAAACAACCTCTCCTTCGCCTTGAATTCCTATGTCTGCGCCCAGATAACGCAATGCGCTCTCGGGGAAGATGCTGTAACCGGCACCGCCAAGGATAATCGGAGCATCGGACAAGCTTCGGCAACTCGCTATGATTTCCTTGACCGGAGCAACCAGGAACTGAGGGTGCGGCATGTTCTGGTCATCGATGTTCCGTACCGAAATGCCGATGACGTTGGGGCGGAAGTCCTCGATGAAGTTCCTAAGACCCAACATCGGGTCGCCTTCAAACATCAGGTTGAGCAAGGCAACCTCGTTACCGGCATTTCGGGTTGCGGCCGCCACACAGGCGAGCCCTAGAGGGAGAGTGGGCATGTTCATCGTTTCGGTGTTGGCAGAGATCAGCAGAACCCTCACGAACTCACCTCGCCCGCCCGTCGGTCCGAGTGTAGCCAAGGAATCCCATTTTGGAATCCCGCCTACCTGCGAGTGTACACCCCAGACCGTTGTTCTGAAGAACCGGAGTCGGATGCACTGCTGGCTCCAGTGTGCTACTATTGACTGGGAGAGGCCAAGCGTTTAATGGCTCGCCGGCAATCTACATTTCGCAAGCAGCACGTCTCAGCCGAGTACGGCTACACCGTCATCTACGAGCGGCTCTTGGAAGGGGGCTACCAGGTCATCGTTCCCGCCCTGCCCGGCATTGTGACTTACGGGCGGACGCTTGAGGAGGCACGCGAAATGGCAGAAGATGCGATCCGATGCCACATTCGCGCCCTGCTGAAGGACGGTGAGGATATCCCTGATGACCCATTTGCGTCCCAGCAGCCGATAACCGAAGAACTGAAAGTCACCGTGTAGGGCATGGCGCGCAAGTTCGCAAACCTCAAACCCCGAGAAGTGGTTCGTGCGCTTGAAAAGGCTGGTTTTTTCATTCACGAAACTACCGGCTCCCACGTCCATCTCAAACATCCCGACAAGCCAGGGCGGGTCACTGTGCCCTATCACGAACGCTTTGACCTGCCAAAGCAGATCGTAAAGAGCATCCTCCGCCAGGCAGGGTTGACCAACCAAGAGTTCTTTCGGCTACTCGACAAGTAGGCTGTCAGGCCTGAGACCTGCTCGGCCAGCATCGCCTCGCTCAATGTTTAGGTTGCGAGCCCGACCGGGGAGCCGTCCCCGACTCTGACTTTTGGGTTGATTGCTGCCGCTCGGCCCGAGGAGCTGGCGCCGGATGCGGCGGAAACTCACGGTCGCGCACCGGTCCGGCAAGCTGGAAATCGCGCAGCACATCGCCAACCAGGAGTCGCCGCGGACGACCAAGCTCTACGACCGGCGACAGGATGAGATTTCGCTCGATGAAGTCGAGCTCATTGCAATCTGAACGCGCTTGAACAGCATGTCAATATTTCCCGGCTTTTTTAAGCGCGGCCTCGATTGTCGCGAGCGGCAGCAGCAGTGATAACGGCGCGTCCAGCAGCGGCACAGCGCCATAGCTGGCATACCATCCTGCCACCCTCTCATTCTTGGCGTCGATGACAAGCACCACGCCGCCAACCTCCGCCGAGGCCAACAGGCAGCGTCTGCCCGCCGCAAGCAGAAGTTGTCCTCCAATTCCCTGCCCTTGCAGTCCGCGTTCGACAGCCAGGCGCGCCAAGCGGAAGCCCGGCACGTCATGGCGTGCCAGCCCGCGCCGTATGATCTCCGGCGTCCGGGCATAGTCAACCGAGGCGGGGCTCAGACTATAGAAGCCGAGAATGGTTTTGTTGTCGGCATCGTCAATCGCGAGGAACGTTTTTGCCCCGCCCAGCTCGTGGCTCTTGCGGGCGTAACGGCGCAAGAATTCATTCAGCGCTTCTTCGCCGCAGTTGAACGCTTCCCGACCATGCTTTTTGCTGATCGGCTCTTCGTGCCATGCCGTCACGATTATGACCGCCGCTTTGGCAATGCCCGAGCGGCTGCCAGCAGTTTTGCGTTCGGCGCAGGCGGATTCTCCAGCAGAGCCAAAACCCGCACAGTATCCCTCCCGGAGAGCTGCACATGATCCGCCTCCTCGATGACGGCCTTGGCGGCACTCAAGGCGTGACGAAGGACAAAATCCGTCAGGTCGGTGTGGTTCAGCGCCACCGCACGCAAGAGCAGCGCTTTTTCCTCGGCCCGAATCCGCAAGGACATCCGGCTGTTGCCTTCAACCGCTATTCTCGGCATGGCAGCGACCCCTCCCCAATTATGTACACATTCAAATAGTACATCAAAAACAGACGGGAGCCAAATTTTGTATGCATTGATTGGGTCACTAGAGTTCGGGTGGTCATGCAGCCTGCCCTCAGGAGGAAGAGGCTGCGATCACTTCTTTTCGAGCGCGGGCAAAAGCCACTGTGTAATGTAGGTTTCGTATTCTTTTCGAGCCTCGTCGGTGATTGGGGCGGTGGCGAGAGGGCCATCCGGCGTGGCTCGAAAGTAAAGGTCTCCAGTCTTGCCGAAGGGTCCGGGTTCAGTCTTCGTAAATTTCTCCACATCCTGTTCGCCAAATTCGTAAATTTGCTTGGGGGTGTAATCCTTCAATTGGCCCGCCGTGAGCTCGTCCAAGCTTCGCACGTAGAGCCTGAACCTCCCAAAGGCTCTGCCCTTTTCGTATTCCGCTTTGAAAACATGCTGGAGTTCCTTATCGGGAATCTTTGGGTCCTTGTAAATGTCACCCATGAGGTAGAACTCCGACAGCTTCCCGCCGTAAGAACCATCGAGAAGCTGGAAAAGGCGCAGGGTCAAGTCGTCCGGACTGACCGCTGGGATCTTTTCTTTGGCAAGGTGGAGACCCGGAAGGCCCACGGTCGATAGAAGAGCGCAGAATGCGGCAATCAAAGAGAACGAAGGTCGGCCCGTTCGCATGTTCCCTCCCCTACTACGGCTCCAGCATCCCAAGAACGCGGAGCTGAGTCTCATAAGATCATGTTCGGACTATGGCAGTGAGAATATTACTCCGCCCTTTACACGAACACAATAGCTCCCCGCGGCTGCTGAAAAAGGGCAAGTGACGAGCAGATGTCAGAAGAAATGATTCCATGGCTCAATGAATCATTGACTCAATGCTCTGCTGCCCCCAGCCCCATCACGAAGCTACCCCGCTTGTCGGCCTAAGGGTAGAGTAAGTATTTCAAGCGCAGAGTTCGGAATTGTTCCAGTGCGCCTTGCCACTCATAAACGATGCGGCGCGGGTCCTTCCCTGCCCCAATGGCCTCCAGGACCCAGCGGGCGCCGACCAGAGGGAGGGTTTTTTCAAGCTGGAAAACGTCCGGATACAGTTTCCAGAGGGCCGCTGCGAGTTCGACCCCGAGTTCAGCAGGATCAAGAGCCTGGCGGTCAATCAAAACGAT
Source organism: Terriglobia bacterium (assembly GCA_049514855.1). GTDB lineage: Bacteria > Acidobacteriota > Terriglobia > UBA7540 > UBA7540 > CAVROP01. The sequence goes on along the minus strand of JBEKUR010000023.1, from coordinate 38,478 downwards.
CTGGACGCCGTGACACAGGCGGTCCGCAAAGGAATTGCTCGAGGGTTTGAAATCCACGGGCACGAAGCGCACTCCCTGGATATCCCGCGCGTTCAAGTACGCAGAGAGATTTCGAGAGTCCATCCACGGAGCGCCAAGCAACTCGAACGGGGTATCAGTGCCGCGGCCCACGCTGACGTTCGCCCCTTCCACCATGGCGACACCCGGATAAAGAACTTCCTCCGTGGGATTGCGAAGGTTGGGCGAAGGGTTCACCCAAGCGAGACCCGTCTCGTCGTACCAGTCCGTACGCTGCCAGTCCCGCATCTTGATGACGTGCAGCTTGGCGTTGAGGTGGTTTTCGTGGTTAAACATCTCTGCCAGCTCCCCCACCGTCATGCCGTGGCGAATGGGCAGGGGATAGTAAGCCACGAAGGAGCGCAAGTCGTCCTCGAGAATGGGACCTTCCACTTCGTCCCCGTTGATGGGATTGGGCCGGTCCAACACGTAAAACTCGATTCCCTTCTGGGCGGCAGCCTCCAGGCAATAACCCAGGGTGGTGATGTAAGTGTAAAAGCGGACTCCGGCATCCTGGATGTCAAATACCAAGGCATTCAGCCCTTCCAGCATGCGGTCAGTCGGCCGTTCTGTGTCTCCATAAAGGCTGTACACCGGCAAGCCGGTAGCTGCATCTGTGCTCGAGAGAACTCGGCTATCCGCCTGGCCCTCAATCCCATGCTCGGGACTGAACACGGCAAGGAGTTTCACCCCCGGCGCATGCGCGAGCAGATCGACGGTTCGCCGCCCGGCGGCGTCCACGCCTGTCGAATTGGTGATCAAACCCACCCGCCGCCCTTCCAAGGGAGCAAAGTTTTCGGCTTCCAGGACGTCGACGCCCGTCTGCACCTTGCCATTTCTAAGGCCTTGCACCCGATAGCTCTTCATCAATTCGGCATAACCCGTGAGCGAGCGGCGGCTGGCCAGCACCTGCTGGGCGGAAGCAGGTCCCAGCGCAGCGGCCACCAGCGTGGCGATCTTCGTACGCATAGGGCCAGCATCGCCTTTTCCGTCAGGGTGCACGCGATTGGTCAGAATGATGATGTAGGTTTTGGTGACCGGGTCGATCCAGATATCTGTCCCGGTAAATCCAGTGTGCCCAAAAGACCCGAGCTCGAACAGCTCGCCCCGGTTCGAGGCAAAAGGTGAATCCAGGTCCCAACCGAGCCCGCGCAACGCCATCCTGTCAGGAGGAGTCTGGGGCGAGGTCATCTTCTCCACCGTCAACGGGCTCAGGATGCGGACGCCGTGGTAACTGCCCCCATCCAGAAGCATTTGTGCGAAGATCGTGAGATCATCCGCCGTCGAGAAAAGTCCCGCATGACCCGCCACGCCCCCCATATTGTACGAAGTGGGATCATGGACTTCCCCCCACAGCATTTTCCCCCGGTCACCGTGCTGGTATTGAGTGGGCGCAATGCGGTGGCGCAAGGTGGCGGGAGGCTTGAAGCCTGTTTCCTTCATACCCAGCGGCTTAAAGATGTGTTCAAAGCAATAGACGTCCAGAGGCTCGCCGGAGACGAGGCGCACCAGTTCGCCCAGCGTCTCAAAGTTAATATCGCTGTAAATGAAGCGGGTACCAGGCGGGACGATCAGCTTCTCACCCACGATCATTTTCATGGCAGTCTCATAGCCTGACCAATCCGGCTTTAGATCGAGGTCAGGAGGCAGCCCTGAGTAATGGGTCATGAGCTCCCGCACGGTGATGTCTTCTTTCCCATTGGCCTTGAACTCCGGCCAATAGTCAGTAACGGGCGCACTCAAGACTATCTTCCCCTGCTCCACAAGCTGCATGATCGCCGTCGTCGTGGCAACCACCTTGGTCAGGGAGGCCATGTCGAAGATCGTGTCAACAGTCATCGGCAGCTCTTCCGGGACCAAGGCGCGATGCCCGAAGGCTTTGCGGTAGATGACCCTTCCTTCGTGCCCGATGACCACCACGGCGCCAGGACATTTGCCGGTGCGGATTGCTTCCTCAGCCACGGAAGCGATAGCTACCAGCTTCTCTTCGGTTAAACCCACCTCCGGCCTCGCCGTCACTTGGGCCGGGAAAGCTCGAGCGCCGAACGTTGCAGCGAGCACACCGGCCGCCAGGAAGATGCCCATGATCCGCAATCCACTCACGATCTCTCACCCCCTGTTCTGCTAGTTGCCATCTTCTTCGCCCGCCGTGAGGATTTTTGCGACCTCACGTAGGGCCGCCCCTTGGGGCGGCCTGGCCGGGGCAAGCCCCGGCCCTGAAGTCTGGACAGTTGGCAATCAGTGTAAGCCCCCCCGGTGTCATTCCGAGCGCAGCGAGGAATCTCGCTCTGATCCTTTTTTCACCTACCCCCATTTGGGCCGCCTTGAGCTCCAGTCTGCCTCAGCACAGAGCGAGATTCCTCGCTGCGCTCGGAATGACATCCTCCCTCTGGCCAGCTACCACGCTGCGACACTACCTGCGACACTACCTTCCAATTCGCGAGTCTTTTGCTATATACTCCCCGCTTCCTTCTGTCAACGGGCAGTTGGGAGAATTTCTAAGGGTCCGGTTATCTATGAAAATCACCCTGATCGATTGGTTAGTCGTGGCCGCCTATTTCGCGGTCAATTTGCTGATTGGGCTCTACTATCGCAAGAAGGCGAGCGCCAGCACGGGCGACTTCTTTGTTTCCGGCCGGGAGGTCACCTGGTGGCTGGCGGGTACGTCCATGGTGGCCACCACCTTTGCCGCCGACACTCCGCTGGCGGTCACCGGCCTGGTAGCGCGACAAGGAATCGCCGGCAACTGGCTCTGGTGGAGCTTGCTCCTCAACGGCATGATGACCGTCTTCTTCTTTGCCCGCTTGTGGCGGCGAGCGGAAGTCATTACCGATGCGGAGCTCGTCGAGTTGCGTTACGCAGGCAAGCCTGCCGCTCTGCTGCGTGGCTTCCGGGCATTGTATTTCGGCGTCCTCATGAACTGCCTGGTCGTCGGCTGGGTCAACCTCGCCATGGAGAAGATCCTCCAGACCGCTCTGGGCGTCTCCAAGGGAGTAGCGCTTGTCATCATCTTTGCGATGGTTGCCTTCACCGGCTTCTATACTTCGATATCGGGCCTGTGGGGCGTGCTTTGGACGGATATTATTCAGTTTGCTCTCAAGATGACGATGGTGATTGTGCTGGCCTATTACGGCGTCCGGGCCGTGGGGGGGATGGCGTTGTTGAAGACGAAACTAGCCGCCCTTGACGCCGCCCGCGGCGCCGCCATGGGCGGCTCGGGTTCCATTCTTTCCTTCATCCCCGATTTGCATTCGCCCTGGATGCCGCTGATGGCGTTCTGTGTGTACCTGGGAGTGAATTGGTGGGCCAACTGGTATCCGGGCGCGGAACCGGGCGGTGGCGGCTACGTGGCCCAGCGCATCTTTTCCGCCAAGAATGAAAAGCACTCCCTATGGGCCACCCTGTGGTTCAACATTGCGCACTACGCGTTGCGTCCGTGGCCCTGGGTCCTGACCGCCCTGGCCTCCGTAGTTCTATACCCCAAGCTCAAAGACCCCGAGGTCGGCTATATCAAGGTTTGGGTGGATTATCTGCCGGGAGCGTTCCGCGGCTTCATGCTCGCCGCCTTCGCGGCTGCCTACATGTCCACCATCGCTACCCAGCTCAATTGGGGTTCCTCTTACATTGTTAACGACTTCTACCGGCGCTTCCTGGCCCGAGCAAGAGACGAGCACCATTACGTGCTTGCTGCCAAATTCTTGACTGCCTTTCTGGCAATCCTGGGGGCTGCCGTTTCCCTGGTGATGACCAGCGTTTCCGGAGCGTGGCAACTCTTGCTCGGCATCGGTGCAGGGACAGGAGCAGTTTACCTGTTGCGCTGGTACTGGTGGCGGATTAACGCCTGGTCAGAAATCTCCGCCATGGTTGCCGCCGCGATTACAACCGCACTCCTTCGCACCGTTATTCACATTCAAGGTACGGAGGCAATTGTCTTTGCGAAGTCTATCCTCCTCACGGTGGCAGTGACAAGCGTCGTGTGGCTGGCGGTTACTTTTCTCACCGCGCCGGAACCGCAATCCAAACTTCTTGAGTTCTACCGGCGAGTCAGGCCTGGCGTGACCGGCTGGAAGCAAGTTGCCGCCCTGGCGCCCGAAGTCCCCCCCAGCCACGATGGCTGGTATAGTCTCATGGACTGGCTGCTCGGATGCCTGATGGTGTACATGACGTTGTTTGGGATTGGTAAGCTGCTGCTCGGCTCGACCGCTTTGGGAATCGTCTTTCTGGCCGTCGCGGTAATCGCCGGTTACGCCATCTACTGGGACTTCTCAAAGCGCGGCTGGGAAACGCTTTCGGGCAGAGAAAAGCAGTGACAAGTGACGAGTGACCAGAATGCAGTGACGAGTGGCGAGTGACGAGCAACAAGGCAGTGACAAGTGACAAATGACGAGCCACTGCCTTTTTGGCTCGTCACTTGTCACTCGTCACTTGTCACTGCTCTAAGATGCGTATCACAGAACGAGAGAACCCGGCCTCCGTTGCGCTGGATACAAAACCCACCGCAGAGATCCTTCGCCTCATCAACCGAGAGGATCAGCGCGTCGCTCCCGCCGTGGCGAAGGCCATACCGAAGATAGCGCGCGCAGTGGACATGGCCGTTCGAGCCCTCCGCCACGGCGGGCGAATGATTTACCTGGGCGCCGGAACCAGTGGGAGGCTGGGGGCGCTGGACGCTGCCGAGTGCCTCCCGACCTTCGGGAGCGACCGCGTGCTGGCGGTGATCGCGGGTGGCCGTGAGGCGATGTTCAAATCCAAGGAAGGGACGGAGGACAATCCCCGCGAGGCCGAGCGCGACCTGCGCCGTGTCAAGCTCAGCGGTAAGGACGTTCTGGTGGGAATCGCTGCCAGCGGGGACACGCCTTACGTGCTCGGCGGGATGCGCTATGCACGGCGAGTCGGCGCGAAGACGGTGGGCTTGACGGCCAATCCTGCGGCCCCCATGAAGCCGCTTGCGGACGTCTTCATCGCTCCTGTTGTCGGACCGGAGGTTATTGCCGGCTCCAGCAGAATGAAGGCTGGGACGGCCCAAAAACTCGTGCTCAATATGCTTTCCACAGCCACCATGGTGCGCTTGGGGCGAGTGTTCTCCTATTGGATGATCAATGTTCAGTTAACCAATCGAAAGTTGCGCGAGCGCGGCCAACGAATTTTGAGCAGCGCCACGGGCGCAAGCCCTACCCGCGCCGCCCAAACGTTGAAGGCAGCCGGGGGAAATTTGCCCGTGGCACTCCTGATGCTCCACCACGGAATCAAACGCGACAAAGCCCAACAGCTTCTGACCAGAGGAAAGAGCATTGCCTCGGTTCTTCGCGAGTGCATGGGAGAGTAGGGGTAGGGCTTGCCCTACCCTGGTCGAGAACGTGATGGCGTGGCGGGGACGGCAAGCCGTCCCCCTACGACGCGCGGGTGGCGCGATCACCCAGCGCTGAATTAAAGAAGGTGTCGAGCTCATGACCAAAATCAACCGACGCAATGCCATTCAAGGAGCGCTGGCGGCGCTAGCCGCAGGAAGCTTGGCGCGCTCCGCCAGCCAGGCAACTACCAGCGTCCGCAGACCTGTATCGAACAAACCTGCCGGGATAAAACTGGCTCTCATACAGCAGCCGCATCAGAACTCGAGATTCAAACTTGCCCGCCAGATGGGTGTTAATCACGCTATCGTAAATGTCGCGGGCGAGTTGAGCAAAGTCCGACGAGAGCAATACCTGGACACACTGGCGGGAATCCAGGCGGATTTCACGGCGGCGGGCTTGACCATTGCGGGCGTGGAAAGCTATCCCGTGGCCGCAGAGAAGATCAAGCTTGGCCTGCCTGGCCGTGATGAGGAAATCCAGAACTACTGCGCAGCCCTCGAGGCTCTCGGAAAGCTCGGCATCCCGATGGTCTGCTACAACTTCATGGCAGGCCTGGGCTGGTATCGCACTAACGTTGCCGTCCCCGCGCGGGGTGGGGCGCTGACCAGTGAATTCGACCTGCGGGATGCCGAGAAGCAGGGGCTGACCGAGTGGGGGGTGGTCAGCGAGGAGAAGCTCTGGCAGAACATCGAGTACTTTCTGAAAGCGATAATTCCGGTGGCGGAGAGGGCCAAGGTGAACATGGCGCTGCATCCGGATGATCCTCCTGTCTCTCCGCTACGTGGAATTGGGCGAATCCTGACCAGTGCGGCGAACTACCGCCGGGTGCTCAACCTCGTCCCCAGCCCAGTCAACGGCATCACCTTTTGCCAGGCCAACTTCAAGCTGATGGGGGAGGACATCGAAGCCTTGGCGCGCGAGTGGTGCGCCCAGAACAAGATCTTCTTCGTCCACTTTCGCGATGTGGATGGGACTCGCGAACATTTCGTCGAAACCTTCCACGACAACGGGCCGACGGATATGGCCCGCATGCTCAAGGTCTACCATGAGAGCGGGTTCAATGGCCCTATGCGCCCCGATCATGCTCCCACCATGGAAGGCGAGTCCAATGAACACCCCGGGTACGCAATCATGGGCAAGGTGCTGGCCTTCGGCTACATGAAGGGCATCATGGACGGACTTCGGATTCCATTCGCGTAAGATCGAGACTTACTTATAACATGCTTGTTTTCAACACAATTCCCGCCTTCAACGCGTAACCACCTTTGTTTTCTGCGACATTCCCGCTTCGCTGAGGGCTGTGGAAACCCGACCCTTTGTTTTCAATAACATTCCCGTATAGTTCGTTCATTTTCAAACAATCATTCTACTCTTTCGCTTCCGAGAACGGACTTGGTGTCCACCCGAGAAAAGGAAGTTTTCCGAGCTTTTGGCCCCCTTCGGCAAACTCTAAATGGTTGATGAAAAATCTCCTCGCGGGCTCTGCCCAGGTTGATGGCGTGTCGTAGCGCTGACCCCGCAGGGTGGGGTCGGCGCTACCATGTTTTTCATCGCCCTCCTCGAGAGTGGATTGGAGGATCAGGGCGGCATTGCAGCATAGCGTTCCCACGAGGCCAAGGCGGCCTGCATGGCTTCCACTTACTATGCTAGCCTATCCTGTTCCGCTTGTCAAGGGACAGCGTGTCCGGGTCCTGGTGTCATTTGGAGCGCAGTCATTCCCGCGAAAGCGAATCCAATCCGACGACAGCACATTTCCAAAGGCTTGCGGAGTAGATTCCTCCCGCCATGGCGGGGCGGGAATGACTACGGCTTGCAACGCCCATGCCTCGCAAATGACATCAGTACCCGGTCCTCCCCGGCGTTGAAAAATCACGGGAACTTTCCCAACTCTCGCTGCGTTCTTACGCTTAGAGTGAGGAGGTAGGTCCCGATGATGAGGAAAACTCTTGGTCTGTTGGTTTTCATGTTCGCCTTTGCGGCGCTGGCGATGCCGGCTGAGCGCTGGATCCATGTCCGGGTAACAGAGTCAGGTCCGGACGGAGATAGGGTACGCATCAACATTCCGCTGAGCCTGGCTGAAGCCGTTCTTCCCACCATCAAGGCTGAGAAGTTCTGCGATGGCAAAGTCAAGGTGGCGGGCCACGCCCTCGACCAGGTGGATTTGCGCGCCCTACTGGAAGCGGTCCGCAAGGCGCAGGATAACCAGTACATCACCGTCGAGTCCAAGAACGAGAATGTGGAGGTGGCAAAAGCCGGGGAATTTCTGCGCATCAAGGTCCATGAGGACCGAGAGGGAGCCGGGAAGGCCGCCGGGGCGCAGAAGGCGGGGAGTACAGTAGACATCAAGATTCCATTCAAAGTTGCCAATGCTCTGCTCTCCGGCAGCAGCGACGAGCTTGATGTGCTGGCGGCAATTCGAGCCCTCGGCGAGTACCCGAACCTCGAGCTGGTCACCGTGAAGGACGAAAACGATAGCGTCCGCATTTGGGTTGACTCGAAGAATTACGCGGACTGAGGGGCATGCATGGGGGATGTCATTCCGAGCGCGCACGATGTCATTCCGAGCGCGCACGATGTCATTCCGAGCGTAGCGAGGAATCTCGCTCTGATCCGTGGCGGAAGGACCCAGAACGAGATTCCTCGCGCAGTTTACCCTGAACGGGCAGGACGAGATTCCTCGCTTCGCTCGGAATGACAGTGAAGGGCTCGGAATGACACTCCTCTTAGAGGTTGCCGAATGTCCAAACTCCAGGGGCACCCTATGGCGTACACGTATGCTAACCAGAAAGGCGGTGAGTATGACTTCAGGCATGACTCTTCTCGGAGGGGCTCTCGGGATGCTCGTTGTGGGTGGAGTGTTTGTCTATAGCGAGGGGGCAGTAAGGGTGGATGTGCGGGAAAAGAGTCGCAACGGCGAGCACATCTACTTGGTAGTGCCGGCGGTCGTGCTACCTGTGGCTGCCCGGCTGGTCCCCAGGGACAAACTCAAGGACGTTCCACGCGAAATTGGGCCATGGCTTCCAACTATCAAGGCGGCAAGCGAAGAGCTGGCTCGCTGCCCCGACGGCCCGCTTGTCGAGGTGGATAGCCATCGCGAGCACGTGAGAATTCACAAGCAGGGCAGATCTCTCTTTATCGACGTGGACTCGGAAGAGGAAACGGTTCACGTGTCTTTCCCACTCCAAGCTGCGGCTGACACCGTGAGCCAATTAGCAAGGTAATGGGTAGCGCGGACCCCCGGTTTTGGAGTCCGCGGCTCTTTCTCGGGCCCATGCGCAAGCTGCGGACCCCAAAACCGGGGGTCCGCGCCACCCGGTTGAGACGGAGCCAAGCCGAGCTCAGTCCACCGTTAGCATGAATTTGAAGTCGTGCGTGAGCGTGGAGGACGTGGCGGCTGAAGTCACTGTCGCGGTCACGTCCAGCGTGTAAGTGCCCGCCGGCGTGCCGGGCGTGTGGATGACCTGAGCTCCACCCCCGCACGCACTCCACAACATCACCAGCAGCAGGCAGGCGCCCAGCAGGTAGGCAGCTCGGCGTTGCCTGGCCCCAGCCAGCGCCGCCACGCTCGCCAGCCCCAAGAACGCGTACAGCCAGAACATTCGTCCCAATCCTGTGAGGCTGGGCGGCAGGACTCTCTTCCACGGCGGCGCCAGCGACCCCGCGGTCGTCGTAACTGCCACTGCCACCGTGGTCGATGCGGTGCCGTTCAGGGTCACCTGGCTAGGCGTTAGCGTGCAAGCGGAGAGCGAGGGTGTCCCGCTGCACTTCAGGCTCACCATCTGGTTGAGCCCGCCCTCCGGAGCCAGCGTCAAGGAGTAAGTCGCCGTCTGACCCGCTGTAAGGGTCTGGCTCGTGGTGGAACTCGACATCTGAAAATCCATCCCAACGCCTGAAAGCTGGACCGTCTGGGGACTGTCCGGAGCATTGTCGGTGATGGTCAGCGTGCCCGTCTGCGTGCCCGCGGCGGAGGGATCGAAGAACACGCTGATGGTGCAACCCACGCCCGCGGCAAGGCTGGTAGTGCACCCGTTGCTCGCGGCGAACTGCGCGCTCGCTTGGATGCTCGAAATGCTCAAGGGCGCGTCGCCGTTGTTGGTGAGTGTGACATTCTCCGGCAGCCCGGTGGTGCCCACGAACTGGCCGGGGAAGGTCAAGCTGCTGGGCGAGAGATTCACCACCGGAGCAACGCCGGTGCCAGAAAGGGCAATCGACTGCGGGCTGCCGGAGGCGTTGTCCACCAGAGAAACGGCAGCCGTGCGCGTGCCGCGCGCGGTGGGAGTGAAGGTCACGTTGATCCCGCAACTGGCATTGGGTGCAAGAGTTGAGCCGCAGTTGTTGGTCTGAGCGAAATCGCCAGCGTCCGCCCCTGTGATTCCGACACTAATCAGCGTTAGCGTTGCTGCCCCTGGGTTCGTAAGGCTGATCGTTTGCGGCTGGCTCGTGTTATCAACCGCCGTTTGGGTGAATGTTATGCTGGTAGGTGAAGCGCTCGCTATTGGGAGTTGTCCTTGTAGAAAGACGATAACGGGAGCGTTCGAGACAGAGTTGATGGCGACGGCGAAATCCATTTTCCCGTCTCCATTGAAGTCTCCCGCCACTAACGAGGCTCCGCCAGGAGAGGGAGTTGGAAAGTCTATAGGGTTCTGGAAAGTACCATCGCCGCTTCCAAGCAGGATGGCCAAGGTCCCATCACTGGGACTGGGGTTTCCTATGTTGAGGTTGGCTAAGGCCAGATCGAGTATACCGTCGGCGTTGAAGTCTTGGACGGCTAGTCCAAACGAGCTGTAGCCAGTAGCCATAGCGTATTGAACGGGGGGCTGAAATGTGCCATCTCCGTTTCCCAGCGAAACCCACGCGCCGGCGCCAATCCACTCCCCTGGGAGGGGTGGGAGTCTGGAAATCCAGGCGGAAAGATCCGCAGTAATTAAATCCAGCCTGCCGTCTCCGTTGAGATCAGCCGTCATTACACTGGCAATGACGCCTGACGACGGGGACCCAGAAATGCTGACAGGCGGCTGAAATGAACCATCACCGTTTCCTTGAAGGAACCAAAGCCCCTGGCCCTCACCCTCGACGCAGTCGGCGTAAACCAAATCGAGCTTCCCCTTCTGGCTAAAATCTCCGCCCGCCATGTAAGTAGCACATGTGGATGTCCCGTAGGTGACATACGGCTGAAACGTCCCATCCCCATTGCCCAAGAGTATGAAGACTCCACCATCAGGCGTGTCTGAGCCGACGGCCAGATCAAGTTTGCCATCCCCGTTGAAATCAGCAGCTACGATACCGCTCGGGTTAGGGCCAGTCGCTACCGTCAACTGAGGCTGGAAAGTCCCGTCGCCGTTACCAAGCAGAACGGATACCGTGTTGTCATCTTCATCTACTACAGCAAGATCAAGTTTGCCGTCTCCGTTGAAATCAGCCGCAACCATTTGCACCGGTGTGGTTCCAGCGGAGTACGTCAACGGGGGTTGAAAGGTACCATCACCATTGCCGAGTTGAACTATCACGTTATTGGTCGTGGCGTTCGTAAGATATGCAAGATCGAGCTTCCCGTCACCATTGAAATCAGCAGTAATAAGCCCAAGTGGGGATAGAACTGCCGGGTTTAGGGACAACTGGGTGAAGGTGATGGTGGTGGCGGGACTTGAGACGACGAAAAACTCAACATTGGAGACACCGCCGCCGGGGGGCGGGTTCGAGACGGCAACCGATGCTGTAGTGCTAGCGGCCACATTGGCGGCAGGTACGATGGCCGTCAACTGGGAACCACTAACGAAGGTCGTAGCTAACGGTGCGGCGTTCCAGTTCACCACCGAACCGGAAACGAATCCCGTGCCGTTGACGGTAAGGGTGAATGCCACTCCGCCTGGAAGCGCTGCGTCAGGAACCAAGGGTTCATTGACGAAGGGCACCGGGTTCTCGCCTAATGCAGGAGGACTCGAAAACAGGACGAATAGGAAACAAGCAGCGCAGCGAAACCCTGAGGAGCATCGTCGCGCATCGGAAGTTCCAGGCATGAAGCGCATACCTACCTCCCCGGCAGTGTCGGAATAGTATACTGACAAGTATACTCTGTAGGCGGGCGATGTCAAGCGCGTGGGTTGCGCGTGGGTTGCGGAATAGCAAGCCTTGCCGGGCGAGGGTTCTGTCAAAGTTGCCGAGTTGCAGTCTCACAAAGTACCGTGGACTCAGACCAGAAAACGGTTCACGTGTCTTTCCCACTCCAAGCTGCGGCTGACACCGTGAGCCAATTGGCAAGGTAGTGACCTTCGGCTACGCACGCTCAGAATGACACAGTGGGGTGATCCCCGAACAACCAAGAAACTGCCGGGATTCTTCGGCCCCAAAGAACGGGGCCTCAGAATGACAGTGGAGGGGTGATTTCCAAACTTTTCTTGCTGAGTGCTGAAAGCCGACGGCCGAAAGCTGACAGACGCGAGGGCCTTGCCTTCACGGTCCAACAACAGGATTGGTCAGGGTACCGATGCGCTCCACCGTCACGCTGACCGTGTCACCCGGCTCGAGGTAGACCGGCGGCTTGCGGTGATGGCCCACACCCCCCGGGGTGCCCGTGGAAAGAAGGTCGCCGACTTCCCAGGTCAGTGATTGGGAGAGGTAGCTCACCAGAAATGGGATCTTGAAGATCAGGTCGTGCGTATTCGACTCTTGCATCGTCCGCCCGTTGAGCGTGAGTGAGATACGCAGGGAGTGCGGGTCGGGAATCTCGTCGGCGGTGACGATGCAGGGGCCGGTGGGCCCGAAGGTATCGCAGCTCTTCCCCCGGAACCACTGCCGGTCGCCCTGTTGCATGTCGCGCGCACTCACATCGTTAAGAATGGTGAAGCCGGCGAGGTGCTCGAAGACCTTCTCTTCCGGTATGCCTTTCCCAGGCTTTCCAATGACCGCTGCAAATTCCGCCTCGTAGTCCACCTCTGTCGAGTTGGGAGGGAGGACAATGGAATCGCCAGGGCCGCAGATCGTGTTGCCGGACTTCAGGAAGAATACTGGCCGCGGGGGCGATTTGAGGCCCTGTTCGGCTCGGTGGGATTCATAGTTGAGTCCCACGCAAACAATCTTCCCCGGTCGCGCAATCGGCGCGCGCAGCCGCACTCTCTCGAGCGGCATGCACAATCCTTGAGGAAGGCGCAAAGGTTCTCGTGAGGCAGTCACGGTTTCGAGAATCTCCCCCAGCGCCCGGCGCCATGCTTCCCCTCGTTCGAGCAGATCAATCATGTGGCGAGGGCTCGGTCCTCCAGCCACGACCGTGTTGACAGCCTTTTGCAACTCAGGCCGCGGCTCGAAGCCAAGCGTGCCGCTGCGAAGCGAGTCGATGGCGAGTCCAATATCGACTACGAAATTGCCCTTCAAAGCGCCCACGCGGTCTTCGGCGCCGCTCTCAAACGTTACCAGTTTCATCTTAGAACAAGTCTCCTTCCACCCCTGTAGGGCCGACCCTTGGGTCGGCCTGTGAAGTTTGGACAGTGGGCAAGCTGCGTCAGCCCCCCGGTGTCATTCCGAGCGCAGCGAGGAATCTCGCTCTGTTCTTTCTTCCACCCACTCCCTGGGCCAATTGAGCTCCGATCCACCTCAGCGCAGAGCGAGATTCCTCGCTGCGCTCGGAATGACATATCCCATTCGGGTCATAGTGCAGAGTTGCGCGCTGGGGAAGCCCACTCATGCTGCCGACGCAGCGGTCAGAACTCGCACGGTTTCGCGCGCCACCACGATTTCCTCATTGGTGCAGACGACCAGCACCGCCACGCCGGAACCAGGACTCGAAATGATGCGGTCGGCGCGGCTGGGCTGGCGGTTAGCCGCGTCATCGAGATATATTCCGAGGAATTCCATGTCCCGGCAAACTTCCTGGCGAACCCGCCAGGAGTTCTCGCCGATGCCTCCGGCAAAGGCCACCGCGTTCAGTCCTCCCAGGGCGGCAGCGAAAGCTCCAATGTATTTCTTGACCTCGTACACCATGACATCCACAGCCAATGCGGCCCGCCTGTGGCCTCTTGATGCCGCCTCTTCCAAATCCCGCAGGTCGCTGCTGAGCCCCGAGATGCCCAGTAAGCCTCCTTGCTTGCACAGGATTTCACCGGCCAGCGCGGGAGTCAGTTTCTCCTTCTGCATGACATCCAGAATCACGAACGGGTCAAGATCGCCGCATCGTGTGGCGTGCTCAATTCCGGACTGGGCTGAAAAGCCGAAACTCGAGTCGATGGATTTCCCCTCCCGCACCGCACAAATCGAAGAGCTCCCACCCAGGTGGCACGAAACAAGCCGCAGCTCGGAGGTCACCCGGCCCAGGATTTGCGCAACGCGCTGTGATACATAGCGGTGAGAGGAGCCGTGAAAGCCGTAGCGGCGGACGCCGTACTTTTCCTGCCACTCATAGGGGACACCGTAAGTGCAGGCCCTCTCCGGCATGCTGGCGTGGAAGCCCGTTTCGAAAACCGCCACCATCGGAACTCCGGGTAACACCTCCCGAAAGATCTGCATGGCCTGGATGTAAACCGGGTTGTGAACAGGCGCGACCGGGACAAACTCCTTCATGGCGGCGAGCAGCTCATCATCGACCAGGAAACTCCCGCAGTAGCGCGGGCCACCATGCACGGCTTTGAAACCCACGGCCGAAATCGCGTCCTTATCATCTGCTGGCGTGCCGAGATGAGCGAGCTTATTAATCAGGATTTTGACGGCAGCCCGATGCTCAGCGACCTCGAGCACTTCTTTCACTTCCTTTTCGCTGCCAGCATCCCATGTCGTGACCGGAGACTCTGCGCTTCCGATGCGTTCGATCTTTCCTCGCGCCAGAACCTTTTCGCCATCGGTCTCGATGAGTTGATATTTCAGCGACGTCGAGCCGAGGTTTGGAACCAGAATCCTCAAGGTAAATCTCCTTGTGCGCACTCGTGGGGGCAATCCGCCGGTTGGCGGATGGTTGCCCCAGGGCGGCCACAAGGGCCGCCCCTACAACGCCATGACTGGCCGCACGTCGCGTGTCATTCCGAATCCGCCTAGGACGGCTGGCGCTGATGGTGCATCAGGAGGAGCGCCAAAGAAATGGAATGAATCTTGGTCTCCGGCGTTTCGGCCCGGGAAAGCACCACAAGTGGCACCCGCGCTCCCACGATGATGCCGCCGGACTGGCCCTCGGCAAAATACGTAATTGCCCGATACAGGATATTGGCCGCCTCGATGTCAGGAGCAATGAACACATCCGTGGCCTCGACCACCGGGCTCTCGATGGATTTGCGGTCAGCGGCAAAGCGGCTGAGGGGAACATCCAGGGCCAAGGGGCCTTCCAGGTAAGCACCGGAGATCTGCCCCCGCCGGTTCATTTGCACCAGGGCCGCAGCGTCCACTGTGGCAGGCATGGCGGGATTGACGAATTCCAAGGCGGCCAGCAAAACCACCTTAGGGTCGGCGATGCCCAGCGCGTGCGCCACCTCGATGGCGTTTCGGCAGATTTCCACCTTGTTTTCCAGCGTGGGGGCAATGTTGATCGCGCCGTCGGTCATGACCATCAGCCGAGGGATTCGAGGCGTTTGGAAAACAATGACCTGGCTGAGATGTCTTCCGGTTCGCAGGCCACGTTCCTTGTCGAGAACGCCTCTTATCAAGTTGGCCGTAGTCACCTTGCCCTTCATGAGCAGATCGGCCTTGCCTTCCCTTACCAAGTCGATGGCTTGGCGGATGGATGCATCTTCCCCTGAGGTGGGGATCAGAGACTCGGGGCGCAGCATATAGCCCACCTTGCGGGCTGCCTCTTCGATTTTGGCGGGTGTTCCAAGCAGAGTCGGCAGCGCCAACCCCAGCGGTTCCGCCTGCGCCAGACTTTCCAGCACGTCAGGGTCGTGCGCCTCGATCACCGCGATCCTCGCCGGACCAAGCTCCCGCGCCCGATCAACTAATTCCTCAAAACTGCGGATCATTCCCATCCCTCCGAACATGTGAAAAAATCACCCGGCAGTGTCATTCCGAGCGAAGCGAGGAATCTCGCTCTGACTCGGGCGCATAGAAGGAGAACAAGCAGAGCGAGATTCCTCGCTTCGCTCGGAATGACACTGTGCCGGTTGTAAAGAACCAGGTGTAGCAGAACCTTAGCTCGCGCCCGCCGCCGCAGCTAATACTTGGCCTACGATAGCCTTGAACTCGTCCTCGGTGAGCAGGTCCTTCTTCTCGAAGGACTTCTCTTTCACCAGACGCACCATTTCCAGCATTTCTTCTTCACTGGCTTTCACTTTCAGCTTTTCGCACCATTCCTGAATGGAGGGCAAGCCACTGTTCTTGCCGAGTACGATGGACACCGGCGCCTGCCCCACAAGCTCGGGGGCAAACGGGACATATTCCAGCGGGCTCTTCTCACGCGCTTTCCGCACCCACCCGGCCACAATCCCTGACTCCACCTTATAGAGCATATCGCCCACGATGGGGCGGTTCCCCGGAATCTTTACTTTCGCAAGCTCCAGCACAAACCGCGAAACCTCGCACATCTTCTCCGTGCGAATGCCGAGGTTAACTCCATACTGGCACAGCAGAGAGAGCACCACATCTTCCATGGGAACGTTGCCGGCCCGCTCGCCCAGGCCGGTCACGGTGGTGTGCGCCACCGACGCTCCTGCCGCAAGGCCATAAATCGTGTTGGCCACTCCCAGCCCGAAGTCCTGATGACAGTGAATCTCCATAGGCTTCTTCAGTCGCTTGATCGCTTTCTTGACCACCATGTAGATGGCTTGCGGCGTGCACCCGCCCAAACTGTCGGCGAGCGTGAAGGCGTCCATGTGGCCTTCCTCAGCCACATGCTGGACCAGGTCCAGCAGTTTCTCCACTTCAGTGCGTGTCGAGTCAATGGTGAAGAAGACGGTATAGAGGCCAGCCTCTTTAGCGGCCAGCGTGGCCTCGATGGAGGATTTCACGGCGCGCGCCAGGGGCCATCCATACGCATTCTTGATAATATGTTCGCTGGAAGGAATCTCGACAATGACTCCTTTGCATCCGCATGCCTTGGCTGCCGCGATGTCACTGACGAGGCAACGGGCGAAGGTAAAGATCTCCGCCTTCAAGCCAAGGCTGGCGATATCGCTCACCGCAGCCTGGTCCTGCGGCGAGACCGCGGGCATTCCAGCCTCGATCCGGTGAACACCCATGGAGTCCAGCCGCTTGGCGATTTCCACCTTTTCTTCACGTCGGAAAACCACCCCAGTCTGCTGCTCGCCGTCGCGCAAGGTCACATCATGGATCTTGATCTTGGGCGCAAACTTGAAGCCCTTCGTCACTTCGGGCAGGTAACACCAAGGGCTGACAAACCATTTCTTTGTTTTCCAGGGTTGTGCCATAACTACCTCCATTTATTGTAGAGAACTATCGCCGGTCTGGCTGCATGGACTCCCCTTGGCAGGGAGTCAATTGCCGCGCGCTGTCCCGCTTAATGCAACTCACCTTCGACCGGAAGGCGAATAGTTTACTGCAACTTGTCAGTATCCTCCATGGTCGCGTTTCGAGGGTAGTGGGTCAATTTGATGCTGTAGTGGCGATCCCGCAAGGCGGGATCGCCAAATGGCGGCTTAAAGCCGCCTCTACATCGAATTGACCCACTACCGTTTCGAGAAAGCTGTTGCGCGTGTCCTGGATTAGGCGCAGAATAGGGAATGCCCTCATGATGGACGGAAGCGGCCCGGTTTGCCGAGGGCGCGAATTGAGAAGGCTGCAAGTCCGGGCTGGCGCGCCGAAAGCCGAAAAACTGTGGGGGTCGGGTTTCGGATCGAACAATTTGAGTGAAGATGTTAAGGAACGCTAAAGCAACCCAAGGCTTATCCTTCCTGATTTGGAGGAAAATTTTTGGAGCCAGCGTCTCATCTCTTCCCAGTATTTTCTCTCCCCGAAGATAAGTTTCATGACCACTGCGGGGTTTTCGCGGTGTATGGTCACCCTGAGGCAGCCAAATTGGCGTACCTGGGCCTTTATGCCCTCCAACACCGGGGGCAGGAAAGCGCCGGCATCGCTGTTTCCGACGGCGAGACACTGACCTGCAAAAAGGGCATGGGCCACGTGGACGAGACCTTTCCCTCCGAGGTCATCAAAGGCTTGCCGGGGCATCTCGCCATCGGGCACACGCGCTACTCCACGGCCGGCGACACGGACCTGAAGAACGCCCAACCCCTGAAGGTGAGTTGTAATAAGGGCCAAGTCGCCTTGGCGCACAACGGGAATTTGGTAAACGCCACCTCCATCCGGCGGGACCTGGAAAGCAGGGGTGACATCTTCCAAACCACCAGCGATACGGAAGTGATCCTGCATTTCTTTGCCCGCTCGCGCCAGAGCGGCATTCCGGAGGCCGTGGCGGAAGCGCTTGACAAGGTGGTCGGCGCCTACTCACTGGTCATGCTCTTCAAGGACAGTGTTTACGGCATCCGCGATCCGCGCGGCTTCCGTCCCCTGAGCTTGGGGCAACTCGACGGTGCTTACGTCCTGGCCTCGGAAAGTTGCGCCTTTGACCTGATCAATGCCAGATTCATTCGCGACGTTGAGCCGGGCGAGATGGTCATCCTGGACCGCCGTGGCGTCACCTCGCTGCATTTTGCTCCCCCTGCGACGCCCGCGCATTGCATCTTTGAGCATGTCTATTTTTCCCGTCCCGATAGCGTGGTGTTTGGACGTTCGGTGCAAGCCAGCCGCGAAATGCTGGGACGGTTTCTGGCCCGTGAGCACCCGGTGGAGGCTGACCTTGTGGTTCCGGTTCCAGATTCCGGGGTGCCGGCGGCAACAGGCTTTGCTGAGGAATCAGGGATCCCGCTGAAGATTGCCTTGATCCGCAACCATTATGTTGGCCGCACCTTTATTGAACCCAGCCAGGCTATCCGGGATTTCGGCGTCAAGCTGAAGCTTAATCCCGTGCGCAGCCTGCTGGAGGGGAAACGAGTCGTTCTGGTGGACGACTCGATTGTCCGGGGCACCACCAGCGCGATGATCGTGCGTATTGTGAGAGAAGCCGGGGCAAGGGAAATCCACATGCGAATCAGTTGCCCGCCCACAGCCTCGCCTTGCTTTTACGGGATCGACACGCCAACCAAAAAGGAATTGATCGCATCCACACACAGTGTCGAGGAAATACGACAATTCCTGGGGGCTGACTCCCTGGGCTACCTCTCGCTCGAGGGTCTGCGCCGGGCGGTGGGCGATACGCAGGGGCGATACTGCCTTGCCTGTTACACTGCAAATTATCCCACCGCCATTCAAGAGCCCCTCTTTGCGATGCGGAACCGGGACTGAGAGTTATGGAACCACTCGAGAACGAAACACAAGCAAGCCCTGTTTCAGAACCGCCTGAGCCGGCAAGCGAGGGTCCGGGCACGAAGTCTGAGCACCGGGAAAGCGTCTGGGAGACTGTCCGTTCCTTGCTGATCGTCCTGGTGGGCGTCTTCTGCATTCGGACCTTCATTGCGGAAGCCACCGTGATTCCCACCGGCTCCATGGAACAGACGATCCTGATTGGCGATCATGTGTTTCTGAACAAGCTGCTTTACGGGCCGCGGCTTCCTTACACTTCCCTTCGCATTCCTCCGCTCCGGACTGTGCACCGGCAGGATATTATTGCCTTTCGGTATCCCCTAAATCCGTCCGTAATGTTTGTGAAACGCGTCATCGGCGTGGGCGGCGACGTGCTCAGGGTCGAAGACAGGAAGGTTTTCGTCAACGGTAAGCCGCTCAACGAGCCTTACGCGCAGTTTCAGTACTCCTCCACCTTGCCGTTGCGGGACAACTTTCCTCCTCCCATTAATGTTCTGGATACCTTGCCTGCCGCCTGGGGGCTGGACCCGGCGTGGTCGCGGGAAATGCCCAACTTCATCCGGGAAGACGGTTTGCACGTGCCGCAGGGATATCTGTTCTGCATGGGCGACAACCGGGATAACTCGCTGGACGGCAGGTTCTGGGGATTTGTTCCGGAAGAAAACGTGGTGGGCGAGCCGCTCTTCGTTTATTGGTCATACGATGCCCCCAGCCGGGACTGGACGAGCGAGGAGTTGGCGTCGCGACTGAGGTTTGACGCGTCCATCGTTTGGAACTTCTTCACCAAGACTCGCTGGTCGAGGACCGGAAAGACCTTCTGATTGGTGATTGGCGATTGGTGATTTGTGATTGAGGTAATCGGCGAGTCGTGATTGGTGATTGACAAGGGAGAAAGCGGCCCACCGCTTTTTCAACCGGCAATCACAAATCGATCGACGGCAATCACAAATCACCAATCGCAAATCACAAATCTCTATGCTATACCGTGACGCTGGTGTTGACATTGATGCTGCCACCGAAGCCAAGGCAGCCATCAAGCAATTAGCGCGCAGGACCTTCAATGCGCGCGTGCTGAAGGATGTTGGAGCCTTTGGGGGATTCTTCTCAATCAAGGGCCTTCCCCGCGACGCCGTTCTTATTTCCAGCATCGACGGCGTGGGAACCAAACTGAAAATTGCCTTCGCCTTGAATCGCCATTCCACCGTCGGAGTTGATCTGGTCAACCATTGCGTCAACGACATCGCGGTCCATGGCGCGGCGCCCTTGTTTTTACTCGACTACCTGGCCACGGGGAAAATGCATCCGAAAGTCGTCACGGAAGTCGTGCGCGGGTTGGCCCTGGCATGCCGCTCCGTGGGCTGCGCTCTGATCGGCGGTGAAACGGCGGAGATGCCGGGTTTCTATCCGCCCAATGAATATGATCTGGCAGGCTGCATCGTGGGCTGGGTGCGGCGGCGTGAGATTATCGATGGCAGCCGGATCTGCCCGGGCGACGCCATCGTGGGGCTTCCTTCGGTGGGACTGCACACGAATGGATACTCCCTGGCCCGTAAGGTCCTGCTCGAACAAGAAGGAATCAAGCTCACCGAGCAGGTGCCGGAACTTGGCCGGACCTTGGGCGATGAGCTGCTCGCGCCACACCGGTGCTACTGGAAAGTCATCAAGCCCATGCTGGCTGAGCATTTGCTCAAGGGATTGGTCCACGTCACCGGCGGCGGCATCACCGACAACACGCCGCGCATACTTCCGACAGGAACGCAGGCAGTGGTTCGCTTGGGAGCCTGGCCGGTGCTCCCGGTTTGCGAATTGATTGCCCGGCTCGGGCGCGTCCCGGAGTCCGACATGCTTCGCACCTTCAATATGGGAATCGGCATGATGATGATTGTAGCGAAGCGAAGGCTCGCTCGCGTTACCACTCTTCTCGCTCGACAGCGCGAAAAGTTCTGGGTCATCGGCGAGATCCAGCGCGGAAAGCCGAGCGTGAAGTACGTCTGAACATTGGCGATTGGTGATTGGTGATTGACAGTCTGAACATTGGTGATTGGTTATTGGTGATTAACAACGGAGGAACTCGGCTCAACACCTTTTCAATCGGCAATCGCCAATCAGCAATGGACAATCAGCGATCACCAATCGCAAATCACCAATCACAAATCACCAATCATTAATCACCAATGGATGGCTCTCATGAAAAATCTTGGCATCCTGCTCTCCGGACGCGGCTCGAACTTTGAGGCCATCTCCCGCAACGTTCAGGCGGGGAAAATCCCCGCCCAAATCGCTGTCGTGATCAGCAACAAGGAGGAAGCTGCCGGCCTTGCCACGGCCAGAAAGATGGGCCTCGAAACCCGCTTCATTCCGTCGACAGGGAAAGAACGCGAAGCCTTCGACCGTGAAGTCGTTTCGGTTCTGAAGGACTTTCAGGTCGATGTGGTGTGCCTGGCAGGTTTCATGCGCATTCTCAGCCCTTATTTCGTTCGCGCGTTTCCGCGCCGCATCCTGAATATTCATCCGGCCTTGCTGCCTGCCTTTCCGGGAACCGACGCGCAGAAACAGGCGCTGGATTACGGCGTGAAATTCACCGGCTGCACGGTCCACATCGTAGATGAAGGCGTGGATTCCGGCCCCATCGTCTGCCAGGCCGTTGTCCCGGTTTTGGATGAAGACACGCCTGAATCTCTCGCCGCGCGAATCTTGAAGGAGGAGCACCGGATCTACTCTGAAGCTGTCTGCCTGCTCCTGGAAGACAAGGTCCGGGTCGAAGGCCGGCGACTCTTGCGGAAGGATTGATTCGGTCGCTCTCGATTAACTACTGGAAAAGTTCGTGCAGGTCGGATTCCGCTCTGGGAAGGAGTCTAACGCGGTATGCCATACTTGGCCCGGATTTCTTCGAAAGCCTCTTCAGCGGGTCTCCCCTCGCCGCGCCGCGATTGCTCCAGGGCTCCGTCGATAGCCGCTCTCGTTTCCTGAAGTTCCTCTTCGTCCTCCTCGTCCAGCCGGTGGACGGCCTCCTGCACTAGAGCGTCCACGCTCGCATACTGCCCCCGCTGGATCTTCTGTTGAACGAGCCTCTCAATCTCGGGTGTGAGGGTGATGTCCATGGTTTGCCCACTCTCCAAACCTAACGTGCGTTCCCCATTTTAGTTCCCGGAAAGCGTTTGTCATGGGGTGACGAGTACGCGAGGGTCGAAGGGTTTCCGCGTCCTTTCCCTCCACTTTTTTCACTTGGATGAGCTTGGTCTGAATGCCGAGCCCCCAGGCGCCGATGGGCCATTATGGCAATGGTTCAAGGTCTGCGGCTTTTCTCACAGACCGCGCCCAAGGGGCGGACCTGCAAAAAAGGTCCGCGCTATGCTTGTTTGTGGCTTCCCACCTTGCGCAACTCGATCACCAAGCGTAAGGCGTCGTTAACGGCTCTTTCACTGCGAAAGGCCTTTCGGACATCGGGGTCCAAGAGAACTAGATTTGTGCCCGCGTGGTAGCGCTTCGCGTACTTGCCGCGCACCGCTCCCTTAAGCAACTCGCCGAGATCATATTCGGGGCGCAAATCGTCGTTCATACTATTCTTGCGTGTTTTCATAGGCTCTTTTTTCTCTTCCGGTCAAGGTTCGAGCACTGATGATCCGAATCCGGTCACCTCGCTCGGCGTGAGCGACCATCAGTAACCGCCCCAAGTTCGACAACCCGACCGTGATGTAGCGATGTTCGCCGGCGGAGTGGCCGGGGTCAGCGGCTGTGGTGGTGAGGAAATCGCCAAACACGGTAGCGGCCTCATTGAATGAAACCTTGTGCTTGCGCAGATTCTCGGCGGCTTTGCCGGCATCCCACTCGAACTCCACAAATCTATTGTAGCGAATTCAACCTGCTTTTGCAGAATTGTCGCGACCGACCCCGACAATAGTCCCGCGGGCATACACCGTTTTGAAGCTGTGAAAGAATTATGAGACAAACCTCCCACCATAGAGGCACTGAGAGCTGAAAAGAAAGGGGCTTTTCTCTGTGCCTCGGTGCCTCTGTGGTTAACGCAATCGATTTTTTCACACCTTCTTTGCGATGTATGCGACCTCTTGGCAATTGGGCTGGAATGCAGTGGTGCCCCGGGAACGGCACTGCGGGGTGCCATGATCACATACATGCCAAAGGGCAGCATGTATGCGCCACCCGCGAGATTTTCAGTATGGACAGCCATGCTGCTCTTGGCCCCGCTAACCCTATCTATCGGATGATTCCGGAACTGGCGCCAGTAATAGGTGAACTTGGGATTGTGGGGCAACCGCGTCTACGCCGCGGCCGTGGGAAGCGCCTCAAAGGGGCTTTGCACCTGGAGGATATAGGCCTCTGCCCGCTTGTAACCACTTTCGATACCTCGGAACTTGGCGACCAGGTCCTGCAAGTCGTAAAACCTGTCGGGCGTCGCAGAGGCGTGCGCGTAGCAGGCGGCACGCTTGCGGGCCTCAACTTCGGTAATATCAATGTAGTGCGTGGGAGCGAACTGCAGCGTGTCTTCTCCGTTCGACACTTCGTAATAGTAGAGCGCAAATTTCTTCCCCGTTTGCAGCCAGGCGTCGAACGCCAGCACGGAAGTCGCACGGTGGTCGCGATGCTGATCGATGGGCCACTGAGTAATGACCACGTCAGGGTGCTCGGCCTCTAGGATTCTTCGGAACTCATCAAAGTGGGAAGCATCGAGCACGGCATGGCCGTTCTGCTGTCCCGCGTAGGCAGGGCGCGCCTTCAAGATTTCGCAGGCCTTGCTGGCCTCCCCGATGCGGACATGGGCAGGAGCTCCACCCAGCGCGGCCGGCCATTCGCCATTGTTGAGGTAGAGGAGCACCACCTCGTGCCCCAAGTCGGTGTAACGGGCAATCGTACCGCCGCAACCATATTCGGGATCACCGGGATGTCCGCCGGCAACGACGACCTTCAGTTTGCGCCCGGCGAAAGCTCGTGAATCGGGCTGAGCTCTGCCAGGTGCAGCCACCGGCAGTCCGACGGCCAGGGCAGTTCCTGTTCGGCCCGCGCGGGCCAACCAATCTCGTCGTGTGATTGAGTCCATCTGCTCGCCTCTCCTCGGTGAGATTAACTGGTCGTGCTAGGGATACCAGCCCGAATTTCCATTTTGATTTTCCGCCCGCCGGGTACCATGCACCCGACCGCCTCTGAGTGAAAGGTCTAGTTGAGTTCTAAGTTCTGGGTGCTTCCACGGACCACGGAACGGGTCAGTTTACCTCTCCGGAGAATCCCAAGGCCCGAAGCTGTCATTTTTCCACGGGTCGCGCATACATCATTTTGTGATGTATGCGACCTCTTGGCAATTGGGCTAGAATGCACTGGTTCCTGGGGAACGGCACTCCGGGTACCATGATCGCATACATGCCAAACGGCGGCATGTATGCGCCACCCGCGAGTGTCTCCCGCGCATTGCGCAGGCTCTCATACATGCAGGCGACGCCCTCTGCCGTTTTTTCAATCCGGCTGACCTCCTGCTCGCTGCTGGTGAAGTAGTTAGCCTCACAATCAGGCCGGGGTAGTAGGAGCCGGAAATTTTCGCCCAGCCGAGGTTCCTGAATGACCTCGAGCGAAGGACTCTTCCAGGCTACACCAACTAAATTCCCGTTCCGGCGGTCCAAGCGCAGGCGGCAGATTGGAGTCTCGACGACCTCCGTACCCTCGGGGGATGAATCCTGCCCTTGTTGCGACCGGGCCTTGCCAACCCCATCCCATGCGCTCAATGAAGCCAGCACGCCTCCAGTTACCGTCAAAAACTCTCGTCGATCGAGCGACTCACGAGTTAGCTGTAGCATTTCCTTCGGATCGGACTCATGCATTCTTGTTTGCTCCCTTCCCCTTTCGCTTGACGAATTGTGAATTCGCCGCCACTATAATTGTATAGGAAACGTGGGCCTGTAGCTCAGTTGGGAGAGCACATGGTTTGCAACCATGGGGTCGGGAGTTCGAACCTCCCCAGGTCCACCAATGTGTTTCAACTATGCTGCTGGCCCCCTTGAGAGTTCCTCCGACAACTGTCCGCAGTTTCCGGCGCGCATGTCATCCTTAGGCGGCGGACATGAACCTAGCCGGGCAGGAGGCGGCTGCCGAATCACCGTTGAGCGAAACCTTGCGCTGGCATACAATAGGTCCATAAGTAGCTTGCAGAGCAAGGTTTTAACTGCCGGGCCTATCCGGGCCACAGTTCTGAGGCACTCTCATGGAAGTCGCCCACGAACTCACCGCGCTTGTGGCATTCAAATTGATCGTCTACACGTTCGGAGCACTGGTGCACTTATTCCTCATGGTCTTGATTCTGGGGAATCGCAGGCTGCGGCGACTTGAATGGCTGCTCTTTTGGCTGATCTCGGGGCTGTTCATGTGGAACTCGGGCAACTTACTCGCCTTGAATGTCGGCCTCTTCTACGGGGTCGGTCCCGCCATGCTTTCCAGAGCCTCTCGTCTTATTCCTTTGCTAGGCTTGGTTCTCGCGGCGCCGCTTTTGGTGCACGTCCACCTGAATTACTTGGAGCATTTCTCCCCTGTTTCTCCAGTTGCGACGCTGCTTTCCCGCATCTTCTATGTTCCTTTGATAGCAGCTCCGTGGATGGTGGGCAAGCTGGCCGGACGTCTCGACCTCGATCCTTTGCAGGCGCTCGGAGGGTATGGCAAGATGATGGTGGCGTGGCTTGTGGCGGCCTTGGTGGCCGGTATGGCCATCAATGGATTGCTGGTCCGCCGACGCGTGGAATCTGACCCCGGCCTTCGGCGCTTTCATGCCTGGTTAGTGGGGCTTGAAGGTACGTTGGCACTGGGCTTCGCCTGGGCCTACCTTTTGCGGCCGTTCCCCCACCAAGGGCTGGGGGGGTACACGGCAACCTCCTTGATGCTCATCGCGGTTATCCCGGGCGGGCTCCTCGGCTATTCGATTTTCAGTTACAACCTGCTCGACCTTCGGGTGCAACGGAACGTCATCTACTCCGTGGCGGCAATATTCGGCTTGCTCCTCTACATCAATTTCATGCGGCGTTTGAGTGGGTTTTTGGAAGCCTACGGACTTCTTCCTTCTGCCGTGACTGAAGGAGTGATGATCTTCCTCCTAGTTGTTTGCGTAGAGCCGGTCAAGAAGCTGATCAACCGGGCCCTGCACGAAGCCTTTGTCTCGGAGTTCGAGAAGGTCCAGAAGCTGGCGACGGAGATTCAGGAGTTTGCCAAGCAATCAGGAGACGTCGAGTCACTCACACACTACCTGGAGCAGCGATTGGCCGCCGAGCTGGGGCTGGAGAATGTGAGCTTAAGGAGAGGCGAAGAGGTAACGCCGCCAGCGAGCCCCACGAAAGGGGGAAAGGTTCGACGATTTCCAATCCACCGCGGGAGGGAAGTGGCCGGCGTGCTCGAGGTCACTCCGCGTACCTCGAACCTTTCTGGGGAGCAGTTCGGCGCTCTGGAGTTCTTGGCGGATCAGCTCGCGCCTGCGCTCGAGGTTTGCCAGCTCATCGCGGACAAGATTAAGCTGGAACGGGAATTGGCTGAGAAGGCGAAGATGGCTTTCCTGGGGGATATGGCGGCCCGCATCGCACACAACGTTAAGAACCCGCTCAGCTCGATGAAGACGCTGGTGCAGTTGCTCGAGGGGGACACCTCTTTGCCGGCGCGCGCGCGGCAGGACTGCGGGATGGTGATCGCGGAGATCGATCGGCTCAACAACAACGTCTCTCAACTGCTGCGCTACGCGAAGCAGGCGCGAGACACTGACCGCCCTTGCGAACTCGAAGCCGTGGTGAGGCGTGTGCTGGTCCTGAGCCAGGCTGAGGCCGACCGGCTGGGGGTGAAGTTGGATTGCAGCGTGGCGTGCGCTTCGAGCCGGGTGGAGGGCGGGGAAGAAGCTGCAAGCGACATCGTCTCAAATCTGGTGGTCAACGCGCTCGAGGCAACCCCTGCGGGCAGCAGGGTCGTCGTCCGCATTGTGCCGGATAGCGCGGCGGCCGGAGTGGTCGCGCTCCAGGTGGAGGACGAAGGGCGGGGTGTTGCGTGCGAAATGCAGGAGAAGATTTTCCAGCCCTTCTTTACGACCCGACCTGGAGGGACGGGCCTCGGCCTGGCCATCGTGAAGCGGCGGGCGGAGGAGGTTGGCAGCTCGGTGGAGTGCGTCAGCCCGTTGGACGCGAACGGGGGTGCACGGTTTGTGGTGAAGTTCCGCCTCGCCGCCTGATAGACGTAGCACGGGCGGCCTGCCCCGACCTGTCGTGATCTGTACCCATATCCTAGGCTGAACACACGCGGCAAAAGTCACAGACCCGCCCTCTCCCTTGGGGAGAGGGTGGCGATCCCGCAGTCGCGGGAGAGCCGGGTGAGGGGTTACTGGTTTATGTTAGTCCATCTGATGCCTGCTCGCCGTGCAAGTGACCCCTCACCCGGCCCGCGTCCCGACAAAGTGCATCGGGATCGCGGTCCACCCTCTCCCCTCGGGAGAGGGCAGAGACCCGATTCCCATCCATTCTCCCCCGGAAAGGGGCCGAGGTCAGAGACCCGACCGCTGTGTGCAGCGAAAGATGTGGGACACGCTCAGTATTTGTCGGGGGCTCGTCCGTGAAAGACCGCAGCCAAGGTAGCTGCGCTACGCCGGGATTTAACTGCTCCTCCTGTCGTGGCTGAGCAACTGAAATCCAAGCTCATCGGGGTAAACATGCATTCCGTCCTGATTGTCGATGATGACGGCACGGCTCGCTACGGCATGCGGCGAGCGCTCGAAGAAAGCTACAAGATCTTCGAGGCCGAGAGCGCCGCCGGAGCGCGTCGCATCCTGGCGGCTGAGAACCCCGACCTACTCCTCCTCGATATTGAGATGCCGGAGGAAACCGGTCTGGACTTCCTCCGCGCTCTCAAGGAGGGCGCCGATACGCGACCCGTAGTGATGATCACCGCGTACGGCTCCGAGAAGATCGCCGTGGAAGCGATGAAAAGCGGTGCCTACGACTATTTGCCGAAGCCTTTTGAAGTGGACGAGTTGCGGCTGGTGGTCGAGAAAGCCCTCGAGCATGCCGACCTTGCCGAGGAGAACGAGCGCCTCAAACGGCAGTTGATCGCGGAAGGCCAGTTCGGCTCCATGATTGGCGCCAGCAAGCCGATGCGCGGACTGTTTGAGCTGGCCGACCGCGTGGCACAGGCGGATGTGACGGTGCTCATCCAAGGAGAGAGCGGAACAGGAAAGGAGCTTCTGGCGCTCGAAATCCACCGCCGCAGCAACCGGGCTACGAAACCGTTTGTGGCGCTGAACTGCGCCGCGCTGCCGGAACACTTGATTGAAAGTGAGCTCTTCGGATACGAGAAGGGCGCGTTCACGGGGGCGACAGCGCACAAGCGCGGAAAATTCGAGCTCGCCCATCTGGGCACGCTGTTTCTCGACGAGGTGGGAGACATGTCGCTCGCCACTCAGGCAAAGCTTCTGCGGGTGCTCGAGACGCGGAAGGTCGAGCGGCTGGGGGCTACCAGTTCGCGCGACGTGGACGTGCGCATCCTGAGCGCCACCAATAAAGACCTGCCGGCGGAGATTGCCAGGCAAAACTTTCGCGAAGACCTTTACTTCCGGTTGTGGGTGGTACTGCTGCGCTTGCCGGCGCTCCGCGAGCACCGCGAGGATATTCCTCTGCTCGTCCAGGAATTCTGTCGCATGCTGGGTGAGAAGCACCGCCGTCCGGCGCTGGCTGTTTCACGCGAGGCGATGGAGCGGTTGATGGCGGCCGAATGGAGAGGCAACGTGCGCGAGCTCAAGAACGTGCTGGAAAGTGCCGCGGTGATGAGCCGCAACGATATCCTCACCTCCGAGGATTTCCCTTCTGACTTCCTGCGAAGCCTTCCAGGACTTCATCGCGGCAGCGGGGAGAGCGGCGGCGCATCATTCCTCGCCATCGATGACTACCGCGAGGCCAAGCGGCAGTTTGAAATTGCCTACGTAAAAGCCAAGCTGCGCGAGCATGGCGGCAACATCACGCGCACCGCCGCCGCCATGGGAATCCACCGGCAGAGCCTGCAGGAGAAGCTGCGGGAACTGGGGATTCAGGCGGAGAAGGAATAAACCCGAATTCGGAACTTGGGGTTGTGACCGTGCGGCGCGCCCGCGTCGCAGGTCCAAGGCTGTCGTCCGGATTGTTCACCCCAAGAAAGCAAATACTTGGCTTTACTGCTTTCTTCATCTTCCGTTGGCGCTCAACCGGACGGCGGCCTGCGCAACCCAAAATTCAATTGGGATTGTGCCCGAGGCGGCTTTGTTTGAGCTTCCAGGCTTCGAGGAGGTTGTGTTGGGCGCTTGTGAGACCCCGGTCGAGCGACAAAGGGGTGCGAAATTCTTCCATGGCGCGATCGGGGGCACCCGCCTGGAAGTGAGCGTCCCCCCGGTTATTGTGGGCGCTTGCCTTTTGCGGCGATTTGCGGACGGCGGCGGACCAGAAGGAGACCTGATCTCTGTAAACCGTGTTGTGGCCGATGGTCGAAACGAGAAGCCCGGCGATTCCCAGCAGCGACGCAGACTTGATCACGGCAGGAGCGAGGGTTGGCGATCACCGGAGGAGATCTGTAGGGGCGATCCTTGTGATCGCCTCTCCTTGCGATCGCCCAAACCCTGGGGGCGAACACCAGGTTCGCCCCTACGCGGCGCCAAAATGGATCCACTCTCGGGGCGAACACCAGGTTCGCCCCTACGCATCATACCGGGGGCATGCCACATTCGCCAGGTTTCGTTCCTACCAGTCGAATTCATCGTCCTCATCGACGGCTGGGCCTGGGCGATCCGGATTGTACCGGTCCAACGTCCAGCGTGACGGGTTCGTCAAAATATACTCGCGGATACGGTTCAATTCATCTTCATTGCGGACGACGTGCTCGTAGTAGTCGCGCTGCCAGAGTTTTCCGGGAAACCTCCGCCAGCCTCGTTCCCTCACGCCATTGATATAGGCGTCAGTAGTTTGAGACTTGAATCCCTGTACGATCCGGCCAACCGATCCGGGCATCGTACCGCGGGCGTAGGGGCGATCCTTGTGATCGCCCAAACCCTGGGGGCGAACACCAGGTTCGCCCCTACACGGCGCCAAAATGGATCCGCTCTCGGGGCGAACACCAGGTTCGCCCCTACGGATCACGAAAATCCCGTGGGTATGGTTCGGCATAACCTGAAAGGCATCCAGGTCCAAGGATGGATAATCGCTGGCAAGGCGCCACCACAACGAATGCACCATCTCGCCTGCCGCATTCTTTACCATCTGACCGTTCACCACATCCCCCAACAAACAGAGCCGGTCCTGCGTGCAGATCGTTACCGAATATGCGCCGGGCGAAGAATAATCATAGCCGCGAAGCCGCATCGACCGGCGGTGGTGAATTTTGGGGTCGTATTTCATTTGTAGGGGCGATCCTTGTGATCGCCCCTCCTTGTGATCGCCCAAACCCTGGGGGCGAACACCAGGTTCGCCCCTACATGGCGCCAAAATGAATCTCCATCCGTAAGCGAGCTTATCCAACACAACCTGGATTACCTTGGTGTTTGCACCGGTAATCCAAGCCACTCCATTTTCATCGATCTCGACGTGGTTCTTAACGCCAGTTGCCACAGCTTTCACCCTTCACACTCGATCTAGCACACTATGCTAAGAGTGTGATACTACAACTCGCCGTGGCTTTACACAAACAGGTTGACATCACCCTACACCGCGCCGCCGTTGTCGGTCTTCCTTTCTGGGGATATAATCTGCATTGGCATTGTGTTTGCACGTCGGCCTTCTCGCTGTCCTTCCCGATGATGTATCTGATTTACAGCTTCTTGGTAACGCTGGGTGTGCTCCTGACGGCCCCTTACTATGTCTGGAAACGGCGTGATGAACTGGCCGGAAGGCGATGGCGGGAACGATTCGGACTGTTGCCGGAATCATTCCAGCAGGCGGAGCGGGGCGCTATTTGGATTCACGCCGTATCAGTTGGCGAAACCCTGGCCGTGGTGAGACTGGCGCGCGAGTTGCAACAGGTATTTTCTGACAGGAAGATCTTCCTGAGTAGTGTCACGCCTGCAGGCCGCTCTGCTGGAGAAAGCCGCCTCCCCTCAGTCGCCGGCCGGTTCTACCTGCCCATGGATTGGCGCGGGGCGGTTGGGGCCGCGTTGAAACGAATTCAGCCGTCTTTAGTGGTGATCGTGGAGACCGAGTTATGGCCCAACCTTTTGCGCGCCTCGCACGAGTTTGGAGCACGGATTATTCTTGTTAACGCGCGGCTTTCGCCGCGCTCCTTTCGACGTTACCGCCTGGTTCGGCCTCTCATGCGCCGGGTGCTCGAACATGTCGATGTGATCTGCGCTCAGACGGAAGCGGATGCCGAGCGGTTCCGGCATTTGGGCGCTCTGCCGGAGCGTCTTGTTCTGTCTGGAAACTTGAAGTTCGATGCGGAGCCGCCTCGGGTCGGCGCCTTCCCTCGCCTCCTGGAAAAAGCTGCGACTATTACGGGGCGTGGCCCTATCATGATTGCGGCGAGCACGATGCCGGGTGAAGAGCCAATGGTCCTCAAGGCCTGGAGTAAAGTCCGGGCTCAATATCCCAAGGCCTTGTTGATTCTCGCCCCGCGGCATCCCGCACGCTTCGACGAGGTTGCTCAGATTCTGACCAACTCCGGTTGTAGCTACACTCGCCGTACGCATCTGGCATCCCAAGAAGCGGAGGTTTCGAGCCGGGTGGCTGCGCCCGAAGTCCTCTTACTCGACAGCATCGGAGAATTGGCAGGAATCTTCGAATTGGCGGATGTGGTATTTATGGGGGGGAGCTTGGTCCCCACAGGGGGTCACAATATTCTCGAAGCCGCGTACTGGGCGAAGCCCGTGGTTTTTGGCCCGCACATGGAGAACTTCCAGGACATTGCCCGCCTCTTCCTGGAGGCAGATGCATGTGTCCAGGTTCAGGACGCCGAAGAATTGGCCGAATCCGTGCTGAAGTTGTTAGGAGACCGCGCGGCGGGTCACCGACTGGGCAAGCGCGGCAAGCAAGTCTTAGAAAGGCAAACGGGGGCGACGGCTCGAGTACTGGAACAGATCCAGCGATTGCTGAATGCGCGCGTCCCCCCGAATAGCAAGGGATAGAGCGCGGCGCAGCGCGGCCGTTGGCTGGAATCAAAACGACACTCTCCGTGTCCTCCGTGCCTCTCAAGCTCTAACACAGAGGACACGGAGCGTCTCAGTGATCCCGCGCCTGCGGGACTCTTTTGACCACGGAGAACGCAGAGGAATCTTCCCGGCGCAACAACGTACTAGCGACTGGTGGCGAAGAGTGAATCCGTTACTTCAATCCTTATCGGCGGTCTTCCAAGCCGGAGTGGCACTGCGCCACGTCGCCTATCGTCGCGGGTGGCTCAAAATCCGCCGTTTGAACCGCCCGGTCGTAAGTGTAGGCAACCTGAGCGTGGGCGGAACAGGCAAGACTCCGCTGGTGATCTTGATGGCTGAGACTCTGCTTGCAGGCGGGCATCGTCCTTGCATCCTCACGCGTGGTTATGGACGGCGTGGAGGAAAGGGGCTCATGGTTCTTGAACCCGGCCCGGATCGTGTCGCCGATCCCGGAGAGGTCGGTGACGAACCTGCCGCGCTCGCCAGAGCACTGCCCAATGTACCCATCATTGTTTCTCCAGACCGGCTGCGCGGGGGGATCATCGGCGAACAACGATTTCAAGCCACCGTGCACCTGCTGGACGACGGATTTCAACACCTCGCCCTTTATCGCGATCTTGATGTTGTTTTGCTCGACATCACGCGGGCCTTGTCCGACCTCGCCCTGCTTCCTGCCGGTCGCTGGCGCGAGCCACTTTCAGCGCTTCGGCGAGCGCACTGGGTGATCCTCACCCGAACTGAACTGGGGGACGCGGCTGGGTTGCAGGGACCAGTTCAAGCGATGAATCCACGGGCCCGAATCTTTCGCTGTGCAACGAAGTTTGCCGGGTTGGTCGATGCGCGGACCGGTTTGTCGGAACCCTCTGCGAACCTGCTCCGCAAGAAAGTCGCGGCTTTCTGTGGAATTGGGAACCCGGCAGCGTTCTTTGCTGACTTGCGGGGTTGGGGGTTTTGGGTGGTTGCGGAGAGTGTTTTTCCCGACCACCACGTGTACAGGCGCCATGAGCTGGACAATATTTTCGCCCTTTCGCGGAGTGCGGGTGCGGAGGCCATTCTGACCACCCAGAAGGACGTCATGAACCTGCCGCCAGATTGGGATGCCCCGTGGCCATTGTTTGCTTGTTGCATTCACCCTGAAATCGAGGAGAAGATGGAATTCGAGCGAGCGTTGCTGGCCGAGGTGGAAGCAGCGCGGAGGGCGAATTGACGAAATACGAAACTCGCTCCTGCAATCCGAAAAAGATCATGGTGCGGGCCACGAACTGGATTGGCGACGCCGTGATGTCCCTTGCGGCGATTGAGGCGCTGCACGCGCGCTTCCCGGATTCCGAAATCGTTCTCGTTTCGAAAC
This sequence comes from Terriglobia bacterium, assembly GCA_049514855.1. Classification (GTDB taxonomy): domain Bacteria; phylum Acidobacteriota; class Terriglobia; order UBA7540; family UBA7540; genus CAVROP01. Next base: position 5,309 of record JBEKUR010000023.1, on the reverse strand, counting down.
CCTGGGTCAGCGAACTCTACTCGAACCATCCGGCCGTCAGCCGGCAAATCGTTTATGACGCGGAGGGCAAGCATCGAGGAGCTCGAGGGTTCTGGAAATTAGTCCGGAAACTCCGCTCGGAGCGCTTCGACGCTGCCATTCTTCTTCAGAATGCCTTCCAGGCTGCCTGGATGGCCTGGTGGGCGCGCATTCCCCTCCGTATCGGCTACGCGCGGGATGGGCGGAGTTCGCTGTTGAGCGAGGCTGTCGAGGTTCCTCCACCGGCAGCTTATGGGCATCAAGTTTACTACTACCTGCAATTATTGTTTCGTTCTGGGATAATTGAAAGGCCCGAAACGCTCCAAGAGGTTCGCCTCCACCTTGCGGAATCCGAACGGAGGTGGGCCGTGAAGCAGCTTCAAACCGTGGGCCTGGGCGGTCGGCGGTTCTTGGTAGGGGTCAGCCCGGGCGCATCTTTTGGAGGGGCAAAGCGTTGGTTGCCGGGCCGTTACGCCAACCTGGCAGACCGCCTGATTGATGCCCTGGGCGCGGATGTGCTAATCTTCGGCTCCCCTGCCGAGAGGCCCTTGGCTGAGGCCGTGGCGCGGGCAATGGAACATACACCTGTGCTTGTAGCGGGGGAAACCACGCTGCGAGAGTTCATGGCGTTGCTGGCGAAATGCCACCTGGTCATCACCAACGACTCCGGCCCGATGCACGTGGCAGCAGCGCTGGGCTTGCCGCTTGTGGCCATCTTCGGTTCCACCAACGAGCGTGCCACGGGGCCGGTGGGTCTTCGGGCGCGCATCATTAAGCATCCCGTGGAGTGCAGCCCCTGCGGCCTCCGTGAATGCCCGATTGATTTCCGATGTATGAACGGTATTTCCGTGGACGACGTTTACATGGCAGCTCTGGAGTCGGTAAAAAAATGGGGAATCACCTCCTAACAGGATGCTGAGAAACCCGTCCAGCCTGTCATTCCGAGGAGTCCCGCTTTGCGGGACGACGAGGAATCCCGCCCCGATCAGATCGGGGTTTCCAGAGCGAGATTCCTCGCGCAGTTTACCCTGAACGGGCAGGGCGAGATTCCTCTCCCGCAGGGCGGGATCGGAATGACAGTGAAGGGCTCGGAATGACAGCGTTCAGAAGGGTTTTTCAGCATCCTGTTAAGTCACAATTATTATGAAGATCACCGCTCAAGATCGTGCAACTCTGCTGTCGATCATGGAAAGATTTCCCCGCCAGCGCGTCGTCATGCTGGGCGACTTGGTGGCAGACGAATATGTTTATGGGGAAATCGCTCGGGTCTCCCGTGAGGCCCCAGTCCTGATTTTGAAACAGCGCGAGAAGCAGGTAGCGCCTGGCGGCGGAGCTAACGCCGCCATTAACTTGGCAGAGCTTGGCGCCCAGGTTATTCCGGTGGGCGTAGTGGGTGACGACGAGACGGGCGAGGCGCTGCTCCGTTATTTCCAAGAGAGGAGTGTTTCCACGCGATACGTGGTCCGGCTGGGTGGTTACCTGACCCCAACGAAATCGCGTATCCTGGGAGGGCTTAGCCACTGGCAACGGCAGCAGATCGTTCGCATCGATCGTGAACCTGCTCAATTATTGGCCAGGGAAGTTCGAAGACGGTTATCCCGCAGTGTCGTTCCTCTGCTCCGCACCTCTTCTGCCCTTCTGGTGTCCGACTATGGCTACGGCTCGACGGACGCGCGCGAGGTGGAATTTATCAGCGAGCGAAGAGGAAGTGCTGCACTGCCGATTACGGTTGACTCCCGCTATGACCTGCTGACGTATAAGAACATCACCACGGCAACACCCAATGAGCCGGAAGTCGAGGCGGCTTTCGGGGAGACTATCGGCAACGACCTTGCACGGCTTCATTCCCTGGGGAGAAAACTGATGCGCCGCCAAGGTCTTCAGGCGCTCCTCATCACCAGAGGGCGCGACGGCATGGTGCTTTTCGAGCCGCGCCGGGAACCCCGTCATTTACCCGTCTTTGGTTCTGACCAGGCGGTGGATGTGACCGGGGCGGGAGACACAGTAATTGCCGCCTACACGCTGGGGTTAGGGGCGGGCGCAAGCTTCCTGCATGCGGCCATGATCGCGAACTGCGCCGGCGGTCTGGTGGTTATGAAACGAGGTACGGCTTCCGTCACCGGCAGCGAGATAATGGAAGCCGTTCGAAACGCATAAGTGTATAGCGGTGTCATTCCGAGCGCAGCGAGGAATCTCGCTCTGCTTCCTTCTTCCACGAGCCGCCCCAGCTCAGAGCGAGATTCCTCGCTGCGCTCGGAATGACACCTATTCCTTTTTCGAAACACATGTGTGCCCAGATCATTGCGCGAGAAGGAACCGCTGAACTCGGTGTTCAGTTGCGCCGAGCGGGTCGCCGTGTCTCTTTCGCCAACGGGTGTTTTGATGTTTTGCACCCCGGGCACGTGCGCTATCTTCAGGCGGCGAAGCAACAAGGGGACGTGCTCGTGGTGGGGATTAACAGCGACCGATCGGTCTCGGCTCTCAAGGGCCCAGGAAGGCCGCTGCTCCCCGCTGAAGCGCGGGCAGAACTGGTCGCCGCGCTCGAGCCGGTCGATTACGTTATCATCTTCGAGGAACTCACTGCGGAGGCCATGCTGAGCGAGCTTCGCCCGGATGTGCATTGCAAGGGTCCCGACTACACGACTGAGACGGTTCCCGAGAGGGCCCTGACGGAAAGCCTGGGGATTGCCGTGGCGATCGTCGGCGACCCCAAAGACCACTCGACCCGTAACTTGCTGGCGGAGATCGCCCGGCGGTATCGAAAAGACTAACTTCCGGCCATGCGTTTAACCGGATGCTGAAAAAAGTGTGTCGCCATTGTCATTCCGAGCCCTTCACTGTCATTCCGAGCGAAGCGAGGAATCTCGCCCTGCCCGTTCAGGGTAAACTGCGCGAGGAATCTCGCTCTGGACTCGAAGGACTTGCGAGATTCCTCGTCGTCCCGATCAGATCGGGACTCCTCGGAATGACAGGCTGCAGGGATTTTTCAGCGTCCTGTTAGGGATTTTGACTTGTCGGAACCCATGTGGGAGCAATCAGCTTCGCAACTCCGTTTTCTGGTGATTCGCCTGAGTTCCATCGGCGATATCGTGCATGCCCTTCCCGCGGTGGCGGCGCTGGGGCAATCTTTTCCGAAAGCTGAAATCCATTGGCTCATCGAAAATCGCTATGCTTCCCTTTTGGCGGGAAACCCTTACGTGCACCGCATAATTCCGCTCGATACGCTCAGTTGGCGTGGAAGTCTTCCTCCGGCTTCAATCGTAGAGGAAATGGTGAGAACGTTAAGGGGACTGCGGGGTGGGACCTACGAGGCAGCCGTGGATTTTCAAGGCCTCTGGAAGTCGGCCATGATCGCGCTTTTGAGTGGCGCGAAAGAGAGAGTGGGTTTGGCTGAGCACTGGCTGCGCGAACCGAGCGCGGCCGTTCTCTACACCGAACGGGTTTCAGCGGCGGGACGGCAACACGTCGTCGAAGAGAGCCTCGCCCTGGTCGAATATCTGGGGGCGCGCGCCGGCCTCTGGCAGTTCCCCTTGCCGCACACTCCCGAGGCCGACCAGTATGTTGACGGCCAACTCGCTCGCCTCGAGGCACGGGACTTCATGCTCATTAATCCTGGAGGGGGCTGGAAGGCTAAGCGCTGGGCGCCCGAGAACTACGCATTGCTTCTCCGCCATCTTGAGTCGCGGTTTGCCGGCCAGATTCTGCTCACCGGGTCGCCAGAAGAAAATGAACTGATTTCAGGAATTCTGGACAGCGCGGGAACAAAGCGAGCCGTTTATTTTCCATCCAGCATCGTGCAATTCATTGCCCTAGCGCGGCGAGCGAAATTGTTCCTGGGAGGTGACACGGGACCATTGCACCTGGCGGCAGCAGTGGGAACACCGCTGGTAGCCATTCACGGACCCACTGACCCGGCGCGAAATGGGCCTTTCAATAAGGCAGACATCGCCCTTTACAATCAGGCTCCTGTTAATCACACACGCCGGGATTCGAACGCCACTTACATCGAGGGTATTTCGGTCGAGTCTGTCCAAGCGGCCATCGAGGCACGCCTCGCGAGGGTCAATGCCTAAGGACTACGCCACTTGGGCCTCCCGATGGCGCGTACCGTTGGGGTTTGCCCTTGCCGCTGCCTACCTGATCCTTGCGCAGCCCTCCGTGGTGTTGCTGCTTTCCGGCGCGGCCATCATGTTAGCCGGTCTCCTGCTGCGGGCATGGTCGGCAGGTTACCTTGCCAAGAACCAGCGGCTCGCCACAGGCGGCCCGTATTCCTACACACGCAATCCCCTTTACCTTGGCAGTGCGTTGATGGGGCTGGGGGGGGCGGTGGCCGGCCGCTCGTGGATCATGGGTGTAGCTTTCGCAGCCTTCTTCGTCTTGGTGTACTGGCCGGTGATGAAGCGCGAAGCGCAATTCCTGCGACGGGAGTTCCCGGAGGCTTTTGAGCCGTACGCGAAGCGAGTCCCGCTCTTCTTCCCCAAGTTGCCCCGGATTCCCGCTGGCCGTGAGAAGTTTCAGCGGCCGCTTTACCTCAAGAACCGTGAGTACGAGGCGGCGTTGGGATATGTGTCGGCGATCGTTTTTCTGGCATTAAAGATGTGGTTGCGATAAATTTGAGCGGGTTACTTTTGCCCGGCCATGAGCGTCCAAGTTAAAAGCGTGCGCTATTCTGTACTCAAAGTCGGAGGGTTGATGCTTGCCGTTTTGGCGCTGGCGAATCCCCTCCTTCCGGCCGCACAAGAAAAGGCCTTGCCTTTCGAGCCGGGAGAACGCTTGAACTATGACGTCACCTGGTCTATCTTCGCTGCCGGGACGGTCTCCGCAACTTTGCGGAGTGAAGGCCAAGAATCAAAGGACAATTACACCGTCACCACCACCGCTCAGTCTCAAGGTTTTGTCTCCCTCCTCTTTGACGTCCAGAACGAATTCCGCTCTTTCTTTAATCCCCGGACCTTGTGCTCCGAACGGATTTCAAAAAAGATCAACGAAGGGCGGCGGCACAAGGAAACTGAGATCGTCTTTGATTCCGAGCGAAAGCGGGCGATTCTTGAGGAACGCGACTTGACCAAACCCAATGAACCTCTCAAGCACGCGGAGAACGAGATTCCGAACTGTGTCGAAGATGTGGTAACGGCCTTCTATTACCTGCGTAGGCAGGATTTCCAAATCGGCAAGCCCCTTCACCTGCCGGTTAACGACGGCTCGAAGACCTACGATGTGACTCTTGATGTTCAGGCGCGTGAAGGGATTCAAACCCCCCTTGGGAACCGCTCTGCCATCCGCGTGGAGCC